>CAVKUW010000136.1:0-43596 GCA_963659815.1 Butyricicoccaceae bacterium | reverse complement strand
ATGAAGTTGATAATAAGGAATTTTTGACAGGCTTGTTTCATGCAATGTATGATGAACTGCCAGTCCCAAAACCGAAAAAGAAGAAATAGACAACTTCCAGCTTATGAGGATAAAAGATGAAACTTAGAGAATACAAAACGACGGACTGTGAGCAGCTGGCGAAATTGTTTTATAATACGGTACATAGTGTAAATGCAAAGGATTATACAGAAGAACAGTTAAATGTCTGGGCAACCGGCAGCGTAGATTTACAAGAATGGAATCAATCATTTCTAAAACATAAAACAGTGGCTGCAGTGGAGGAAGATGAGATTGTTGGATTTGGAGATATCGATCAATCTGGCTATCTGGACAGGCTGTATGTCCATATGAATTATCAGGGGATGGGAATTGCATCAGCTATTTGCAATGAATTGGAACGAGCTGTAATTTGGGATTTGATTACAACACATGCATCAATTACAGCAAAACCATTTTTTGAACATCGGGGATATAAAGTCGTTTTAGAGCAGGAAGTTGTCCGGCAGGGAATTACGCTTAAAAACTATGTGATGGAGAAGAAAACTTCTATCGGATTTTCCGATAAATGTTCTGGAGGTAATGTACAAAGGAAGTTGATATGATAAAAATTGTGTGGTCAATAAATGATATAAATAAATATCAAACAGGAAATTTGCCGGATGGCGCAGTAAAGATAGAAACACCGCAGAGTGTTGGTGAACTGATGAAAAAAGCAGTGCCAATTGCTGCAATTTTATGTGTTTGCCTTTTTATTGCTATGCTTTGTAAAACGATAATATGCAAGACAGTTGTAATCTCACCAATATTTATTCTGGTTGGATTTGCTTTCGGTTTTTTATTGTTAATAATTCATGAGTGGCTACATGGAATTGTTTATCCTAAGGAAGCAGATGTAACAATAGGAAGAATAAAAGGAAAGACAACATTTGTTGCGTTAGCATCCTATCCATTGAAGCGAAATCGGTTTATATTGATGTGCCTGTTGCCATTTGTTCTTGGATTAGTTCCGTTTATATTATTTGTAATTAGTCCTGCTGAATTTAGAGTATTTAATGGATTGAATTTTGGCATGGCATGTATGGGTATGGTTTCGCCATTTCCAGATGTGTTTAATGTTCTTGTCGTTCTAAGAAATTCTGAAAAAAGCGATTCAATAATGTTCTACAAGAACGATATGTATAAGATTTCTTAAATTTCTGGTTGATGGTACAGTTAATCAGATAGGCAAATATAAATCTGTAACTCAAAATATTTTGGAGAAATAGCATGGAAAAATATTTAAGAGAAACAAAAATGCTGGATTATTCAAGTGAAAGCATACAGCAATTGATACGGGAAAGAAACTGGAACGACATAGAAGAATTTGAACGATTAAAATCAATTTACACGTTTGTAAGAGATGAAATTTTGTTTGGATATAATATGGATGATACGGTTTGTGCATCAAAGGTTTTGGCGGATGGTTATGGGCAGTGCAATACAAAGGGAACATTGTTCATGGCGTTACTAAGAGCTTGTAATATTTCATGCAGAGTACATGGATTTACCATTGATAAGGAATTGCAAAAGGGAGCAATGACAGGAATAGTATATAAAAATGCACCTCAAAATGTACTGCATAGCTGGGTTGAAGTGTATTTTGAAGATACATGGTACGAGCTAGAGGCATTTATTCTTGATATACAATATTTGAGAAAATTGCAAATAAAAAATAGCGATTGCACGGGTGCGTTTTGTGGTTATGGTGTGGCGGTGAAAGATTTCAAAAATCCGGTTATTGATTTTGACAGAAATAATACATATATTCAGAGCGAGGGAATCAATCAGGATTTTGGAATTTATGATTCGCCAGATGATTTACTAAAGGAACATCATCAGGAAATGTCTGTGGTGAAGGCTTTTTTGTACAGAAATTTAGGAAGACACTTGATGAATCGAAATGTTAATAAGATTAGCACAGAATAATCTGCACCTAGACGGCTTGTATCTTTTTGACGAGCCGGAAGCTGCATTATCACCGCAGAGACAGCTTACACTGTTGATGCAAATATACAGTTGTGCAAAAAAGGGCGCGCAGTTTATTATAGTTACACATTCGCCGATTCTGTTAGGCATACCAGATGCAGAGATCTATTGTTTCGATAATGGACGCATACATTCGTGCGAATATGAAGATACGGAGAGCTATCAGGTAACAGAAATGTTTATAAACAATCGGCAGACGTTGCTGGATAGATTGTTAAGGGAGTAGGAAATGAACGAGATTATATACAGAAAAACTACAAAAGACGATATGGAAATCCTCATGAAGCTGAGACTTGAAATGCTTAGAGAAGTAAATGATTTGACCGACGAGTATAAATATGAGGAGAATTTTGTCTCCGAGAGCAGGAAGTATTTTGAATCAGGTGAGCAGACTACGGTTATTGCGTTTGATGGGGAAACTCCCGTAGGCTGTGCAAGCTTATCCTATATATGGATAATGCCAACATTCTCGCACCAGACAGGCAATCGGGCGCATTTAATGAATGTCTATACCCGTGCAGATCACAGAAGAAGAGGCATCTCTAAGAAAATGGTTGAGATTTTGATTGATGAGGCAAAAGAAAATGGTGTGACAGAGATAAGTCTGGATGCAACAGAGCTGGGAAGACCTTTGTATGAAACATTAGGATTTCAGGCATCAGATTCATGTATGGTGATGGAATTGGAATAAAAATCTTGAAGAAAGTTACGAAAACAAATTTTATAATCTTGAAGAAAAGCACATAATGCAATATGAAAACCTTGAAGAATGGCACATTTCTGGTATAATGAGTGCAGAAAAGTTGGAGAAGCATATTGGGAGGTATATATGTATTTTAAAAGAAAAGCATATGACAAACTATTAGAATGGAAAAATTTATATTCAGATAAATATGCTGTGTTGTTAGAAGGGGCCAGACGAGTTGGCAAATCAACGATAGCAGAGAATTTTGCAAAGAATGAGTATAAATCATATATATTGATTGATTTTTCAAAAACAACAAGTAATATATTGGAATGTTTTGATGATATAGGAAATTTAAATATCTTTTTTCTTAGGTTACAGGCGGAAACGGGGATCACATTATATGAGCAAGAGTCTCTTATTATTTTCGATGAAGTTCAACTATTTCCTAAAGCAAGACAGGCGATTAAGCATCTTGTGTTTGATGGCAGATACAGTTATTTGGAAACCGGATCTCTTATATCGATAAAGAAAAATGTAAAAGATATTTTAATTCCATCAGAGGAAATGAGGATACAGGTATATCCTATGGACTACGAGGAATTTTGCGATGCGACGGGTAGTAACTATGAGCTTTTACATGAGATTTATAATTGTGGAACAGCCATCGGACAGGCAACCAATCGTAAATTAATGCGGGATTTGAGAATA
This sequence comes from Butyricicoccaceae bacterium, assembly GCA_963659815.1. GTDB lineage: Bacteria > Bacillota > Clostridia > Lachnospirales > Lachnospiraceae > Coprococcus_C. The sequence continues at coordinate 40,154 of CAVKUW010000136.1, read as the reverse complement.
TATATGGCAGTGGGAGGAATGCCACAGGCAGTAGAAGCCTATGTCAATGGAAAGAATTTTTCAGAGATTGATATGATTAAAAGACAGATTATTTCGTTATATGAAGAAGATTTTAAGAAGATTGATGATTCTGGACGAATTTCGGCATTGTATCATTCTATACCGGCTCAGCTTGCAAAGGATACTAGAAAATATCGGATTACAACGGCAATTGGAAAGAAAAATAATACAAAAGCAGAAGAACTGTTGTATGAATTGATTGATTCAAAAACGGTTTTACCGTGTTACAATTCTACAAATCCAAGAGTCAGTCTGACAAATACAAAAGATTTTAACAGTTATAAATTATATCTTTCTGATACGGGGTTATTTGTTACGTTATTGTTTATTGACCGTCCGGTAACGGAAAATGATGTATATGCGAAGCTGCTTTCTGATAAATTACCTGCCAATTTAGGTTATTTATATGAGAATCTTATAGCACAGATGATTGCTGCATCTGGAAGAGAATTGTTTTATCATACATGGGAAAAGAATGGAAGTACACATTACTATGAAGTGGATTTTTTAATATCAGAAGGAAGCAAGATAAATGCATTTGAGATTAAATCTTCCGGGACAGGAAAACACGAGTCAATAAAGGAATTTTCTAATAAGTTTTCTCAAAATGTGAATAAAGTATATTTAATATCGCAAAAAGATGTGGGAAGAGAGGAAAATTTATTGTTGAAGCCTTTTTATTTCATGCCGTTTTTAATTTGATGAACCGTTAGATAATTGGAGGATTTTATATGACGTACAAAAAGAATATTTCTAATATGGTGATTGCCATTGTATGTGTCGTATTGTTCGCTGTGTCGGCGGTTTATTGTGTGCCACGATTGTCTTTGCTTTCATCACATGCATTATCGGCAACGGTTGCGAGTGCGGACAAGCATGGGACGAGTGGTTATGCAATCTTAAAGGTGGATGGAGCCAGAGAAGATGGAGGGACAATATTCTTTCATTACTATTATCCGGGAAGCAAATCACATCTAAAGCAGGAAGAAAAGGTATTGGTAAGCGGCAACATCTTATTTATGGATGAATCAACGGAACAGGGCGTGAATTCAGAATTGGTTATTGGTACGAAGACACCAGTACAGATAGGTGCGATTCTTGCATTTCTGGGATTGATAGGGGCAATCTGTCTGTTACCGGTCACGATTCGCAATTTCCGCCAGAAACCATGGAGCAGCAGTGAAGATGTGGAAGCAAAGCAAAAAGCAGTAAATGCGTTCTATACAGCAGAAATTTTGACACTTGTCGTTGCTCTGATTTTCTTTGTGGCTGGTATGACTCAGGTGGCAGGATATGCCAGCAAGAAGAATCATACGACGGGAACAGTCACATACCAGAACGCTAGACAGAATTCCCAGCATGTCAAGGTATATAGTGGTGAGCGGACCTATAAATCACGTTATGGAAAAGGTGTCCGGCCGACATATACGGTATTACAGATCAAGGCGGATTCGCCGGTCAATGGCGCGGACGTGTTCTGGTATGAGGGGAATTGCGTGGTCCTAAGCAACAAGAAAGTGTATATTGGTTATAATGATAATTCTATGTCTGTCTTATCGCAGATGGAACTGGTGATGACAATAATAGGAGGTGGATTCTTGCTGTTACACGCAATATCTGCATTGCTGATCAGCAGGAAAAATCCGTATGGTGGGAAGTTGTTCTGGTTTTTTCGATTCTGAGGATGGAAGAATTTTATTAACAAAGGAGTAAACAAAATGACGGAATGGGAGAGATTACAGGCGGGTCTTGTATATAATGATTTTGACGAGGATCTGTTTCAACGCAGAGTCGCAGCGAAGAAATTGTTTCGTGTGTACAACAAGACTGAGGATGAGGAAGTGGAGCTGCGAAATCAGATTATGCAGCAGTTGTTCAAGCACGTTGGAAAAAATGTGTGGATCGAACCGGATTTCAAATGCGAATTCGGCAAAAATATCACGATCGAAGATGATGTATATATCAATTTTGGTTGTGTGATTCTTGACTGTGCGGAAGTTACGATCGGCTCGCACACGTTACTTGGACCGAATATTGGTCTTTATCCGGTGAACCATTCAACGGATGCGGAGGAACGAATCAACGGCGGCTGTTATGGAAAGCCGATTCATATCGGGAAGAATGTCTGGCTGGGCGGAGACGTAAAGGTGCTTGCAGGTGTATCAATTGGAGATAACACGATTATAGGAACCGGAAGCATTGTCACAAAAGACATACCATCGAATGTGATCGCAGTCGGAAATCCGTGCAAGGTGATCCGGGAAATTACGGAAGCGGATAAGACGGATTATTTAGAGCGGATGAGGCAATCTATTTAAGAAATTTGTGGATGGAAAGGATATGGAGATTTGATGTGCAACAATTCCAGATGTAAATATTGATTAGAATATTGGAAATCATTAAAATTTCCCCAACAATAAGTGGCGATATAGGGATGCATTGGGTGAAAATTGAAAATAAGAAAAAGTTACCAAACGAAATAGAATAAAGTACAGAAAATGATGGGGAAAATATTGAAATATGAAAAAAATTCCCCAGTGGCAGATAAATATATGGTGAAAGATTGGGGGAATATTAGTAATTTACAAAATCCACCCAATATAGGAGAAAAAACATGAAGTTTCAACAAGCAAGCGAAGCTGATTTTACCATAATTCAGGAGTTCTACTGGGATGTAATCGATGATATCCACAGGAACAATGTAAAACATGAAAATCTCGGATGGGAAAAGGCATTGGAAAAATTGTAGTAGAAAATATGCTGAATATTGCCCGTGTAACGCATAAGAAAGCGGTACGGTTGGATGTGCTTGGTGCCTGCAAGGCAGCAGAACGTCTCTATACAAGCTGTGGATTTCAGTTCGTCGAAGCAAAAGAAATGTTTTACGAAGATACAGGCTGGACGGAGTATAAAATGTTTGAATTGAATTTATAAATTTCACTTTTGATAAGAACAGGATAATTACCGAAATAACCTGTTGACACACCCGGTGATATTTGATAAAATTTATCAAGTAATTTAATATTCCATGAGGGAGTAGTTAGCGCGAAAGTGTGGTTTGTCAACATTCTGATTATAAGCTGAGGGTATAATCTGGCAAATCTTAAATAATGAGACTCATGTATATCAATTAACTGCTTGTGCAATAATCTACACAGGCAGGTGATTGATATACATGAGTCTTTTTTACCTGCTGGATGTATAATCACAGATGTTTCGCCTGACGGAAATTGAGGAGAGAAAAGGAGGAAACCATGGAAAAAACCATTAACAATGCCCCATTTGCCCTTGTGCTTGTAATCCTTGTGATAGGCTTTGTTCTGCTTATTAAGGGTGCGGACTTCTTTGTGGAGGGAAGTTCCAGTGTCGCCAAGCGGCTGCATGTACCGTCCATCATCATCGGACTTACAATTGTGGCAATGGGCACATCTCTTCCGGAGACAGCGGTCAGTGTATCGGCTTCGATCACAGGTAACAACGAGCTTGCGGTCAGTAATGTCGTCGGTTCCAACATTTTTAATCTGATGGTTGTCATCGGTGTGTGCGCGATATTGGCAACAGTAAATGTGGCAAAAGAAACAATCAAGAGAGATATCCCATTTTCCTTGATATGTGCCGGACTCTTAATGCTTTTGGGAATCATTGGACTTGGTGATAAGTCAGGCATGACGCTTGGACATCTGGATGGTGCGATATTTATTGCGCTCTTTGCGGGATATATTACGTATATGGTTAAGGTCGCCATGAAGGCAAGCAAGGAAGGCAAGAAGGTTGAGATCGAAGGCGGTTCGGACGAGGAAATCAAGCTTGTTTCCGTTCCTGCAAGCATCCTGTTTATCATTGGCGGCGCAATCGCAATTGCCGTCGGCGGAGATGTGACGGTCGATGCAGCATCGAGAATCGCAAGCGACCTTGGCATGAGTCAGACGTTGATTGGACTTACGATCGTTTCAATCGGTACATCGCTTCCGGAGCTTGTCACATCTATCGTGGCAGCCAGAAAGAATGAAGTTGATATGGCACTTGGAAATGCCATCGGTTCCAATGTATTTAACATATTGATGGTGCTTGGTATTGCGTCGGCAATCAGCCCGATCAGCATCATTCAGGAGAATATTATTGATCTGTGTGTATTGATCGTATTTACCGTGTTAGTGTGGATATTTGCTGCAACCAGAAAAAAAATCGGTCGAGTGGAGGGCTTGTGTATGGTTGCGCTTTACGCGGCATATGCGGTTTATATCATAATAAGATAAATGGGAGATAGGACGAATGATATTATTTTTAAAAGTTTTTTTTACCGAATTTATAGCAGAGATGGGCGATAAAACGCAGCTTATGCTGATTGCGCTCACCTCAAAATACAAATTAAGAGACATTATCCTTGGAACAGGTGTTGCAATTCTTGTGTTGAACGGACTTGCCGTGCTGGCAGGTGGACTTGTCAGCGAATTTGTACCGGAATGGGTGATCAAGTCGATCGCGGCACTTGCATTCCTTTATTTCGCCGCATCCACGATTGCCGGGGATGATGATGAAGAGGAAGAAGGCGGCAAGACAAAGATCAAGTTTGCTCCGCTTGCCGTGTTCTGTACATTTTTTGTCGCAGAGCTTGGGGATAAGACACAGCTTACTGCTATCACATTTGGTGCAAATGAAGGTATGGGTGCTGCCTTTGTTGTATGGATTGGCTGTTCACTCGGACTTTTCGCAGCGGACATGCTTGGCATGCTGGTCGGTTATCTGTTGAAGAGCAAGACACCGGACGGTCTGCTGAGTGTTCTTGCGTTCGTGATCTTCTCCATCTTCGGTGTGTACACACTGTATCAGGGATTGAAGCTGATACATGCAAGTGTCTCTCCGATTCCGGTGATCCCGGTACTCGTAGCTGTAACGGTTGTTTTTGTCGGATTGTGTGTATTCCTCTTTGTGAGAAGAGAAAAAAAGAAGAAAACTGCATAAGATAATAAACCCCACTGGTGCATTTGTTAGAATTAAAGTGCGTCAGTGGGCTTTTTTAATTGATTACGGATAAAATGTATAGTAAGATAGTAAGCAAGATAATAAGTAAGATGGAGCTGGTTAAATGCAAAATTATATACCACCATATACAATATCAAATAAAATGCTGGAACTTGTTTCAGAGATATCTGAAAAAATAGGAAAAATCAATAGTCATAGGGAGTTGGAATCCAGACCGTATTTGCGAAGAAATAACAGAATTCGGTCCATACATTCTTCGCTGAAGATAGAAGCGAATTCCTTGTCCTTGTCAGAAGTTCGGGACGTTATAAATGGACATCTGGTTCTTGGCGATCAGAAGGAAATTCAGGAAGTAAAAAATGCATATGAAGCATATGAGCATATCTCGGATATCAATCCGTTTAGCTTGGCAGATCTAAAAAAGATACATGGAATTATGACATACCGAACGGTCAATGAATCCGGAGTTTTCAGAAAAGGCGACGAAGGAGTTTTTTCAGGAGATAAATGCATTTTTGTGGCACCACCGCCACAGATGGTAGACAGTTTGATGAATGATTTATTTGCATGGATGAAGAAAAGTGAAGGTGTGGATCATCCGCTTATATTAGCGGCTGTATTTCATTATGAATTTGTATTTATTCATCCTTTCGCAGACGGAAATGGAAGAATGGCAAGATTGTGGCATACAGTTATCCTGTATCGTTGGAGAAATGTTTTGAGTATATTCCATTGGAGAGCCAAATAGAAAAATATCAGACAGAATATTATGAGGCAATCGCACAATGTCATGTCAATGGTAATTCCGATAGATTTATTGAATTTATGCTGGAGATGATTTACCAGATTCTTGACGAAGTGATTGCGCAGATTCGAAAGTCAGACTCTGAAACGTCAGAATATGTAAAACGTATGTTAGACGTGATGGAGTATGACATACCTTATACATCAAATGCCATTATGGAAGCACTGGGATTGCGGTCAAAAGAAACACTTAGAAAAAATTATATCAATCCGGCAATTGAACTAGGGGTTATCAGAATGACGTTACCTGATAAACCGAATAGTAAGAATCAAAGATATGTGAAGCAATAATCTGTTTTATAAAAACACGAGGAATAAAACATGGAATATAACTATACCCACGGTGGCGATGTCTACCGAAATCCAATTGAATATGATTTTTCTATCAACGTCAATCCACTTGGCATGCCGCTTGCAAGTATTCAGGCGGCACATGAGGGAATTGTGCTGACTGGCAGATATCCCGATTACAAGGCGGAGCAGTTGTGTAATGCGATTGCAAAGGCGAAGCAGATTCGGGCGGAGCGGATTATTCCGGGAAATGGCGCAGCCGAGCTTTTGTTTGCACTTGGACAGACAATTTCCGGGAAGGCGTTAACGATTGCACCGACATTTACCGGGTATGCGGAAGCGGTTGCTGCTGGCGGGGGCGAAATGTGTTATGCAGGATGCGAAGATGCGGATAGACGCGCTGATGATATGGGCGGACAGGATGGGCTGCAGTTTGATTCTGAAACTGCAATTCAACATCTGCTTGCAAAACTTGATGATTCGATCCGTCTTGTATTCCTGTGTAATCCGAACAATCCAACCGGGACATTATTTACGCAGGAACAGATTTTGCGTGTGCTTGCAAAGGCGGAACAAATGCAGGCGTATGTCTGTGTGGATGAATGCTTTCTGCCATTTTTGGAGGAGGAAGCAGTGTATAGCATGCTGCCATATCTGGCGGAGCATCCGAGGTTATTGGTGCTAAGGGCGTTCACGAAGATTTACTGTATGGCGGGACTCCGGTTTGGGTATCTGGTCTGTGGCGATGCAGAGCTGCAGTCGAAGATTCGTGCAAGGATTCAGCCGTGGAACACGTCGATTCCGGCACAGATGGCGGGCATTGCGGCATTATCGGATACGGAATATCTGGCGAGGACACGCGAGAATCTGCAGGAGGAACGTGCATATCTCGTTCCGCGTCTGCGTGAGCTGGTGACGGAAGTGTATGATGGATATGGGAATTTCCTTTTATTCCGCGATGAACCAGAATTGAAAGAACGGATGCTTGACGTGGGTGTTCTGATTCGGGCGTGCGGTGATTTTGTAGGACTTGATGATTCCTGCTTCCGTATCGGAATCCGTTCCCATAGTGAGAATCAGGAATTCATTCGGAGATTGACTCGTGTGAAAAATGTGGTAAAATAGACCGAGATTTATATAAAAGTAGTGAAAAAAGAGACTATAGAATCAAAAAAATCACTGTTTTTTAAAAAAACAGTGATTTTTTTTGATTCTGAGTGGTATTATATTACTATAAATGAAAAGGAGTGTGAATATATGGAACCATATAAAGCAAAAAGTATGCCTTTGGACTATAAAATAGATAAAGATATGTTAAAACTAATTTCGGAAGCGAATGTAAAATATGGGGAATATAAATCATTGTTAAATACGTTGGAATTTGACGCCAGCTTTTTTTTGGATTCCGTAATATTAAATGAAAGTTATAAGTCGACGCAGATTGAAGGAACGCAGATATCTCAGGATGAAATGTTTTATTTGAAATATATGGAGAAAACAGATGATAATCAGGAAATACAAAATCTTAAGAAAACAATAGAATATGCGCAAACATATTTGCGTACAAAAAAGCAAATAAATTATGAGCTTGTAAATGAAATGCATAAAATTATATTAGATAGTGTAAGGGGATCGCAAAGAACGCCCGGAAAAATCAGAACGACACAGAATTGGATAGGACCAAGAGGGTGCACGATTGATGGTGCAATATTTATTCCACCTGTTCCAGAAGAAGTTTATGGATTGCTTATAAATTTATACGATTACATGAATGATACGTTTACAGATCCTTTGTTGGTAAATGTTGCTTTATCCCATATGCAGTTTGAGACGATTCATGCATATAAGGACGGAAATGGACGGCTTGGCAGAGCTTTGATTCCGGTACAAATGGCAATGATGGATGAAAGTACTCCGATTTTGTACATGTCAGAGATCCTCGAATTATATAAGCCATCTTATCAGAGATATCTTATGGAATGCAGAAAAGGTAATGTAGCAGGATATATTAAATTCTTTTTACAATGTGTAATTGACCAGTGTAATTCATACACCAATAAACTGGAAAGAATTAAGGTGATTTATAAAGAAGATATGGAAACAATTAAGCAGATAAAAGGAAATTCGATATATAGAATTATGCCTGTGATCATGAAGCAGATTGTTTTCAATAAAAAAGAAATACAGGATCTGTCTGGGGTATCTGTAAATGTTGTGTCAAGGGTAATAGACCAGCTAGTAGATTTACATGTGATTGTACCAGATTCTACAGTTGCTAAAAAAGGATATCGGTACCAAAGAATATACGAAGTGTTTGTTGGAACAAATGAGTTTTAAATGACAAGGAGACACAAAATGGCAAAATCAATTATGATTCAGGGCACCATGTCCAACGCGGGCAAATCTCTTATTGCGGCAGGACTTTGCCGCATATTTAAACAGGATGGTTACAAGGTTGCCCCATTCAAATCCCAGAACATGGCATTAAACTCTTATGTGACAAGTGAGGGGCTGGAGATGGGACGCGCGCAGGTCGTACAGGCGATGGCGGCAGGCGTGGAACCGTCTGTGCGGATGAACCCGATCCTGCTCAAACCGACGACCGATATGGGTTCGCAGGTGATCGTGCAGGGACAGGTTGTCGGAAATATGCGTGCGATGGATTATTTTGCGAAGAAAAAAGAATATATTCCGGTAATCAAGGAAAGCTACGAGCAGCTTGCGGCAGAGCACGATATCATTGTGATCGAGGGCGCGGGAAGCCCGGCGGAAATCAACCTGAAGCAGGATGATATCGTGAATATGGGAATGGCGAAGATTGCGGATGCACCGGTGCTTCTGGTTGGCGATATTGACCGCGGGGGTGTATTTGCACAGTTGATTGGTACGGTAATGCTTTTGGAGCCGGAAGAACAGGCACGGATTAAGGGACTGATTGTGAACAAATTCCGGGGAGATAAGAAGATCTTAGATCCGGGCATCACGATGTTGGAAGAACGTGCCGGAAAGCCGGTGCTCGGCGTGGTGCCGTATGCAGATGTGGATATCGAGGATGAAGATTCTCTTGCGTCAAGTCTGGAAGAGACGCATATACAGGCGGAAATTGATGTAGCGGTGATTCGTTTTCCTCGTATCTCGAATTTTACAGATATGCAGGCGCTCAGCATGGAACGCGATGTGTCGGTGCGCTATGTGACAAAGCCGTCAGAGCTTGGAGAGCCGGATGTAATCTTGCTTCCGGGCACCAAGAATACGATTCAGGATCTGCTGTGGCTGCGGGAGAGCGGACTGGAAGCAAAGATTACGCGCCTTGCGAAGAAGGGGACAATCGTGTTCGGTATCTGTGGTGGGTATCAGATGCTTGGCGAAGCACTCATGGACCCATTGCAGACGGAGAGTGCGCTTGGAAGTGTGCGTGGTATGGGGTTATTGCCAGTTACAACGGTGTTTGAAGAAGAAAAACAGTTGGAGAACCGCACATATCAGATTGGGATGCTGGAAGGAGAATTTGCACCGCTTAGCGGCAAAAAAGTCGCTGGGTATGAGATTCATATAGGACGCACGGAAACTGCTGACAAAACTACAAACAAAATTCAGTCGTTCATTCAGGATTCCACAGGAAACGTACTTGGTTACACGGCAGGAACTGTGGCAGGCAGTTATATTCACGGCATCTTCGATGAAGTTGCATTCCGCGAGGCATTTATCAAATTGTTGTATGCACACAAAGGGAAAACACGGGGAGAAAGTGAACATCTGACGCTGCAGGAATACCGGGAACAGCAGTTTGACAAGCTGGCACAGATTTTGCGGGAAAGTCTTGATATGGAGAAAATCTACGAAGTTCTGGGACTTTGTAGATGAGAATAAAATGATTTCTGTATAAATGGAAGCGGATTCAAAATACAGAAGTCAGCAATTGATTAGGAGGAGACAGATATGATTCAGATCTATCATGGAGATGGAAAAGGAAAGACGACAGCCGCCGTAGGACTGGCGGTACGTGCGGCTGGAAATGAGCTTCCGGTGTTATTCGTACAGTTTTTGAAGGATGATACATCCGGAGAAATCGCCATGCTGCAAAAGCTTGGCATCGAGACATTGCATGCCCCGCAGATGTATGGATTTGTGAGCCAGATGAATAAGGAGGAGCTTGCAAAGACGCGTGCATATTTTGCAGATATGCTGGCGCAGGTTGCGACTTGGATTGAAAAACAGATAAAGCCGTGTGACAACGCACAGGAGAAAAATACAATTGCGGCGGTTGTTGTTCTGGATGAAGTTCTGCACGCTGTAAAGTATGGTCTGCTTGATGAGAATGCATTGATGGACATGCTATCAGGCAATCAGGCGCAGATCGAATTCGTTCTGACCGGACGGAATCCATCGGACAAGCTTCTGGCACTTGCGGATTATGTCACGGAAATGAAAAAGGAAAAGCATCCATATGAGCAGAGAATTTCTGCTAGAAAAGGGATAGAATTCTAAGGACTGTTGTGATAAAATAAAACCGATCATGGACAAAAAATAGGAGCGCGCATGGAAGCACATCAGTTACCTTCGGGAACGTATCTGGAACAGAACAAATATTACATTGAGCGGGTACTTGGAGATGGCGGATTTGGAATCACGTATCTTGGGTATGATGTGAAGCTGCAGCGGAAGGTTGCAATCAAGGAATTCTATATGCGCGGGTACTGCTACCGGAATCCCGGAGATCCGAATGTCTATACCGAAGCAGGTGAAAAACGTGAGAACTTCGAGAAGATGAAACAGCAGTATATTGAAGAAGGGCGCGTGCTGGCTGCCTTGGGAGAGCAGCCCGGTGTGGTAAATGTTTACACGTTTATCGAGGAGAACAACACCGCTTATCTTGTCATGGATTTTGTTGAAGGACAGTCGCTGGATGCGTATGTGAAAAGTCAGGGTGGCAGGTTATCCGTGTCCGAGACTTTGGCGATTATGCGTCCGGTCATCCGGGCGTTGGCAGGTGTACATAAACGAGGTGTGATACACCGGGATATCAGCCCGGACAATATCATGATCACGCATGACCGAAAGGTGAAGCTGATCGATTTCGGCGCTGCGCGAATGTATGGAAATTACAATTATCTCCGCGTGCAAAAGGGTGGTTATTCACCGATCGAACAGGTAACATCAGGGGGACAGATTGGACCATATTCGGATGTATATGCGCTCTGTGCTACGATGTATAGTTGCATGACAGGCGTGAAAATGCCACGTGCGACCGAGCGGGTGAAACAGGATACCTTAGTGCCACCATCTGCGATGGGACTTGTGATCGCGCCGCATGAGGAAGCTGTGTTGATGCAGGGACTTGCAATCGATCCAGCACAGCGGTATGCAAATGCAGAGCGGTTGTATCAGGCATTGTATGAGACTTCGACGGAGCAGACGGGAAGCGCATCTATGATGACACAGAGTGGGATATCCCAGATGTTGTTCGATATGCAGGCAGACCAGAGAAAACAGGTACATAGAAAGAAGCAGATCGGTATGATCTGCGGTATTGTATTGGTGTTATGCATCGGGGCATTTGCATATTTCCGACAACAACAGAACCGGGATGTGACAACGGCTGCAACCGAAGTGACAACGCAGCTGATCTTACAGACGGAGATTGATGCGAGTCCGGTGGAGGAAGTCGATTGTACTGCGTATGCGCAGGAGTTTTATGAGTTGTGTGCAAAGCAGCATGAAGCAAAGGGGAACACACTCACACAGAGAGATGAATTTATGGACGCTGCGAAAGAGACAGCGGAAAAAAGTGCGGCGCTGGTATATACCAGCACGGATGAATTAAATGCCGCATTAACGGAGATTGGCAATCAGGCGATTGCCACATATAAGATACCAAATACCGGGTGGGTGACATATACCTTATCTTTAAAGGAAGATGTCGCGACGGTAAAACAGGCATTGGATACTTATATTGCACAGATGAACGAGGAAAATCAGGGGACTGTGGATTTGGACAATTGTACATATCTTGGCGTCAGCGTTGCACGTGCGCAGGATGGTACATATTTCTGGGCAGTATTTTATCAATAAAAGGAGATCATGGGGGATTTTAGAAATGAATAAACAAGGGAAATTGCACCGTGCCATCGCATCTATGTGTGATGAATGGTTGTTGATCGAGGAGATCAATCTGGAAGCGGACACGTTTGAAATCCTGCACGATAATTTACAGAAGCAGGGGATTCCGGTACCACGGAATTGTAGTTACAGTCAGCAGAATTTTGAGATACAGGAGCTGGTTGCACCAGAATATCAGGAATATCGTTATAATTTCTGTGGGCGGGACAATCTGCGCAAGCTTCTGAAGCAGAGTGATACCGCGGAATGCGAGTACATTGTATGCACAGGGGAAAATGTATGGCGCAGAGATGTGTTCAAGGTAGTGGAATGGAAGGAAGAGGAACCGAAGATTTTAAACTGGTTCCACATGAATATTGATAGTAAGAAGTCTGTGGAGTTAAAACAGCGGCAGGCAATCCGGGATGCATATCTGCAAAGTGAGCAGGCATATGCCATCAAAAATATGTATCTCAAGCGGCTGAATGAGGAGTTGCAGATGTCGATCAATATGATCGTCGGAAATGCATCCGTTGCGCGGACATTTGTCACGAATCCGGACCGTGTAACCGAGTGTATCGAAGAGATTTCGCTTTCTGCGAAGGCAATATTTCGTATGGTGCGTCAGATGATCAACACAGACGCAATACAGCAGGGGGCAACATTGCTGCAGATGCAGCAGACATCCGTAGAGAATCTGTGGAGAAATACGCTCGACATTGTCAAGCCATCTATGCGGCTTCGACGGCACACGATGCATCTGGACATGGCGCAGCTTTACCATCGCAATGTGATTGGCGATGTGGAAAAGATGCAGCAGATATTGTTGAATTTATTGCAAAATGCAATTGACTATACGCCATATCGGGGCGAGATATTTTGCGGGATCAAAGAGCAGCCGCTGGACGAGACGACCGGATATTTTGAATTCTATGTGCAGGACAATGGAGTCGGAATGTCCGAGGAATTCCGGAAGATTATGTTCGAACCATTTGCAAGGGAACACTCAGACCGGATCGAGCGCGTGGAAGGCTCCGGACTGGGACTGATGATCGTGCAGAATCTGGTTCGGCTGCTAGATGGAGAAATCGAAGTTGAGACGAAGACCGGTCGTGGGACGAAGATCACAGTTGGAATGAAACTGCGGTACGGAACAGAGTCGAAGGATGCCGAAGGAGAGGTTCAGTATTTTGACTGGAGTGATTGGGAGTCTGCGCGTGAGAGGAAAACGATGTTTTCCGGACAGCATGTGCTGGTTGTCGATGATAATGATATTACCGCTTCGATTGAGAAGCAGATTTTGACAGAGTGTGGACTTGTTGTCGACCGGGCAATCAATGGTGAGGATGCAATCTGCATGTTTGAAAAGTCGCCGGCGCATTATTATGATCTGATATTGATGGATATGGGATTGCCGTTTATGGATGGCTATGCAACCACGATGGGGATACGACAGCTTCGCGAGGATGGAAGGACGATTCCGGTGATCGCGTTGTCCTCTCGGTTATATGCAGACGATGAGTTTCACGGAGAAGAATATGGAATGAAAGCAAGGCTTCAAAAACCTGTCAGTGCAAGAAAACTGATGGAAGCCGTGTGCGAATATATATAAAATTAAGGAGTCGCAAAAGAAAATGCCAGTTACAGAGTACTTAGAGAGAAATGCCAGATTGTACCCGGATGAGGTTGCACTGGTGGAGCTGAATCCGGATGAGCCGGATACGAGAAGAACTTCGTGGAAGGAGTTCGAGCTGATACAGCCATCGAGATTTGAGCCGTATCGAAGAGAGATTACCTGGAGTGTCTTCGATGAAAAGGCAAACCGGTTTGCAAACATGCTGATTGGAAGAGGCATCAAGAAGGGCGATAAGGTTGCAATTTTGATGTATAACTGTCTGGAGTGGCTGCCGATCTATTTCGGTGTCCTGAAGACAGGAGCCGTCGCAGTACCGTTTAACTTCCGGTATGATGCCGATGAGATCTTATATTGTGCAGAGCTGGCAGAGGTCGATATGATCGTGTTTGGCCCGGCGTTCATCGGACGTATCGAGGCAAATGCAGAGCGCCTTTCCAAGGGCAGACTGTTGATCTATGTCGGAGATAACTGTCCGGATTTTGCAGAGAGCTATCACCAGCTTGTGGCAGATTGTTCGAGCCATGCACCAAATGTAGAGATTACAGATGATGATTTTGGAGCGATTTATTTTTCGTCGGGAACGACAGGATTTCCAAAGGCGATTTTACATAAACACCAGAGCCTGACACAGGCAGCCGAGATGGAGCAGAAGCATCACGGCACGAGCCGGGACGATACATTCCTGTGTATTCCGCCGCTGTACCATACCGGTGCGAAATTCCACTGGATGGGAAGTCTGGTGGCAGGCAGCAAGGCAGTGCTCTTAAAGGGTACGAAGCCGGAGACGATTCTTTCTGCGGTGTCAAGCGAGCATTGTACGATCGTGTGGCTGCTCGTTCCGTGGGCGCAGGATATTCTGGATGCGTTAGATCGTGGCGACCTGAGGTTAGAGGATTATGAGCTTTCCCAGTGGCGGCTCATGCATATCGGTGCACAGCCGGTACCGCCATCACTGATCAAACGCTGGAAAGAATATTTCCCACATCACCAGTACGATACGAACTACGGACTTTCCGAGTCAACCGGACCGGGCTGTGTGCATCTGGGCGTGGAGAATATTCACAAGGTCGGAGCCATCGGTGTGCCGGGCTATCGTTGGGAATGTAAGATTGTGGACGAGAACGGCGTGACAGTCCCACAGGGCGAAGTCGGAGAGCTCTGTGTCAAGGGACCGGGCGTGATGACCTGTTATTACAGAAATGAGGAAGCAACCGCAGAGACGATCAAGGACGGCTGGCTGTTCACCGGAGATATGGCAAGACAGGATGAGGATGGATTTTATTTCCTTGTCGACCGGAAGAAGGATGTCATCGTCAGTGGAGGCGAGAACATCTATCCGGTACAGATCGAAGATTTCCTGCGCAAGCATGACAAGATCAAGGATGTGGCAGTCATCGGACTTCCGGACCGTCGGTTGGGCGAGAAGACAGCAGCTATCATCGAGATCAAGGACGGCATGACATGTACAGAGGAAGAAATCGAGAACTTCTGTCTGGAGCTTCCGAGATATAAGAGACCAAAGCAGATTATTTTCCACGAGATTCCGCGAAATGCGACCGGAAAGATCGAGAAGCCGAAGCTGCGTGAGATGTACGGCGCAGACAAGCTGGTAGAGAAGGAAAATGAGGCATAAAGTACAAAAGGAGTAAATTATAAATGAAAGAATTGATGTTAGGGAATAAGGCACTTGCACGCGGTCTGTACGAAGCCGGATGCAAAGTGATTTCCAGTTATCCGGGTACACCGAGTACGGAGATCACAGAGGAAGCTGCTTTATACGATGAGATCTATTGTGAGTGGGCACCAAACGAGAAGGTGGCTATGGAAGTGGCACATGGTGCGAGTCTGGGTGGAGTCAGAAGCGCAACGGCAATGAAGCATGTCGGACTGAATGTGGCAGCCGATCCGCTGTTCACGATCTCTTATCAGGGATTAAATGCTGGTCTGGTTGTCTGCGTGGCAGATGATCCGGGTATGCATTCTTCCCAGAATGAGCAGGATTCCAGACACTATGCTGAGGCGGCGAAGGTGCCGATGTTAGAGCCGGCAGATTCGGAGGAGACGCGCGTATTTGCAAAGCGTGCGTATGAATTATCTGAGAAGTTTAACACACCTGTATTTCTTAAAATGTGCACACGTGTGGCACATTCACAGAGTGTTGTAAATACAGAGGAGCGGATCGTTCCAGAGCAGGTTCCTTACAAGAAGGACCCGACAAAGGTTATGATGACGAAGAATTCCCGCGATGCACATGTGCGCGTGGAACAGCGGACAAAGGATCTGATCGCATTTGCAGAGAATTGTGATCTGAACTGCGTCGAGATGGGTGATACATCCATCGGATTTATCACAAGTTCCACATCGTATCAGTATGCAAAGGAAGTATATGGCGACAATGCAAGCTATCTGAAGCTTGGTATGATCTGGCCGCTTCCGGAGAAGCTGATTTTAGATTTCGCTGAGCATGTGGATAAGGTTGTAGTTTTAGAGGAGTTAGATCCATTTATCGAGAATCACTGTAAAAAGCTTGGTCTGGAAGTGGTCGGCAAAGAGACATTCCCGATCTGTGGCGAATTCTCACAGAATCTGGTGCGCACAGCACTTGGCGGAGAGGCACCGGAAGAGCTGGCACTTGCCGATGAGATTCCGGGACGTCCACCGGTTATGTGTGCGGGTTGTCCACACCGTGGAATCTTCTATATTCTTTCGAAGTTAAAGTGTATGGTCTATGGTGATATCGGATGTTACACATTGGGTGCCGTGGCACCGTTAAATGCGATGGACTTAAATGTCTGCATGGGCGCATCGTGCTCCGGTCTGCATGGCTTTAATAAAGCAATGGGAGAACAGGGCGAGAAGATGAGCGTCGGTGTAATCGGTGATTCGACATTTATCCATTCTGGTATTACAGGTATTACAGATATCGCCTACAATATGAGTAATTCAACCGTGATCATTCTGGACAACTCGATCACAGGTATGACCGGACACCAGCAGAATCCGACGACAGGTAAGAACCTGCGTGGCGAGCCAGCGGGAAAGGTAAATCTCGAAGCACTCTGTGCGGCACTTGGATTCAATCGTGTCACGGTTGTTGATCCATACGATCTTGCAGAGGTGGAGCGTGTCGTGAAGGAAGAGCTTGCCGCAGAAGAGCCAAGTATCATCATCAGCCGCCGTCCATGTGTAATGATCAAGGGTATGGTACATAAGCCGCCAATCAAGGTGAATACCGATAAATGTGTCGGCTGTAAGATGTGTATGAAGATCGGATGTCCTGCGATTTCCGTGCGGGATAAGAAGGCAGTGATCGATACGACGTTGTGTATCGGTTGTGAAGTATGTACACAGATGTGTAAATTCGGCGCATTGTGTCCGGCAGCAAAGGAGGGCAAGTAAGATGGAAACAAAGAATATTATGATCGTCGGTGTCGGCGGACAGGGTACGTTGCTTGCCAGCAAGATCTTAGGACATGTGTTGTTAGAGCAGAATTTTGACGTGAAGGTTTCCGAGGTGCATGGTATGAGCCAGCGAGGCGGAAGCGTTGTCACATATGTACGATATGGTGAGAAGGTGTATTCACCAGTCATTGACAAGGGCGAGGCAGATGCGATCGTCGCATTTGAGAAGCTGGAAGCGGCTAGATGGATCTCCTACCTGAAGAAGGGCGGACAGATCATCGTGAATACACAGGAGGTGGAACCGATGCCAGTCATCACGGGTGCTGCGGAGTATCCGCAGGATCTGATTGCCAAGATGGAGGCAGCCGGTGCGAATGTCGATGCGAAGGATTTCCTCGCTATTGCAGAGGAGGCAGGTTCTGCCAAGGCGGTAAATATCGCCCTCATGGGAAGACTTTCCAAGTATTTCCCGGAGATTCCGGAAGCAGCATGGGAGGAAGCAATCGACGCGATCGTTGCGGAGAAGTTCCGTGCACTCAACCACAAAGCATTTGAGCTTGGAAGAAATGCATAGGCAAGTGTAAACTTTGCCTGAAAACACCTTTCCTTTGTTCGTGTAATATAAGGACATCAGCAAGAGCTGAAAAAACAAACGAACAAAGGAGAGGTAAAAATGAAAAGATTGGAAATTGCGCAGTATATTGCACTTGGAGCAACTTGTATGACAGTATTGGGGTTCGTGATTAACCTCGCCACACAGAGCAGATGGAGTATGACGATGTGTGGATATGGTGTGATGATCGGATTGATCTCATACTTCTTCGGCGGAATCAAAACCGCAGTGAAGATGGCGGGAAAGATTGCAAAATGGGGCTGGATCATTCTGCCGTTTCCGTATGATATCGTGACCGGTCTGGTTGCATTTTTTATTTCGATTTTCGTATTTATGGCGTTGCCAATTATTCCGATTCGTAAGGCGTACAAGGAACAGTCGATGGAGTAAACAACGGGTGCCTGTGACAGGCATCGTGCAGGATAATGTATGGAAGAAAATGATTTTGAGACAAAATTTATAAGAGAAGAGATCGGAAGATGTGAGGATCTGGAGGAGCTGAAGGTGCGGATCTTTCCGTTGCTGCAGTCACAGCAGGAGCTGTGGATGCAGAAGATGCAGGAAATCCTTGCGGAGAGCGGACTTACGAAGTCTGCATTTGCGAAGCGGTGCCGTGTGAGCCGGGTGTCTGTCGACAAATGGTGCAAGGGAGCGATCCCGAAGAACCGCGAGACATTTCTTCGAATCGGCATGGCGGCGGAGTATGATCTGGAGAAGATGAACCAGCTTCTGCGTCGATACGGGCAGTACCCGGAGCTTTATTCGAAGAGTCTGGAGGACTGTGTCTGTATCTACGTGTTAAATCACAGGTTTGATATGGGCTGCGTAGATAATCGCGAGTCGGAGAAGTGCGAGGAAGCGTATGGACTGACCGCCTATGATTACATATTGTCGCAGATTAAGGAGAACATGACGGCGGATGCGGATATGGAAATCCCGGATATCAATACGGCACAGTTTGAAGAACGGCTGTCAAAGGTGGAGGATGCAGATGCCCTGACGCAGTTTATCTATGACAATATCGCGACATTTTCCTCGGCATATCAGAAGTTTTACGCCTATGTGAAAATGTATGTGACGATCAATTACCAGCGGTATTCGTCGAGCGTGGCGAATCTGGCAGAGGGACAGGGCTGGTCGTCGTCCCTGCGGCAGTGTGTGTCTGCGATACGGCAGAACAAATGGTATCCGACGCGGAACAAGATTATCTCACTGGGACTGCATCTGAGCATGGATCATGAG
This sequence comes from Butyricicoccaceae bacterium, assembly GCA_963659815.1. Lineage (GTDB taxonomy): Bacteria > Bacillota > Clostridia > Lachnospirales > Lachnospiraceae > Coprococcus_C. The sequence continues at coordinate 21,024 of CAVKUW010000136.1, read as the reverse complement.
CAGATCGACGAGATGCTCACGCTGGCACATATGGAACCTTTGTGTGCGAAGAATCTGTTCGAGAGTGTGATCCTGTTTATTCTGGATAATGCGGAGTTGAACAATCTGCTTGATACGGAATCTGAGGAGTTCGATCCAGATGAGTTATGCCGCTATGCACGCAAGGTGCTGCTGGAGCTTGATTTGCCAGAGATTGACACATTTCTCGCGGAGCTTCCGGATCTCGATACGGATATATGGTAGGATGGAAAATAATTTAATCGTAATTGAAAATGGACAATTGAATATCTATTTGCTGGACAATCAGGTCGTCTGGGAGGTTGGACGGATGTCGAAGGAGCATACACCGGATATCCCGATGCATGCAACGACGATCAGCCGCAGACATGGGCGATTCCAGAATATGGATGGTATCTGGTTTTACATGGACGAAAACCCGAAGAACGGTACGATCCGCAATCAGAAGAAGCTATCTTCCGGGCTGCATGGACGTGTCAAGCCGGCGATGGTTTCGCCGGGGGATGTGTTCGTCTTTGGCGGCGGCGAGGAGGCGATCGTAAGTACGGCAACGGTGTGGGCGTTTTTCCGGACGCGGTACTATGATGCGCCGTGGCGGGCGATGGATTCGCGAAGCTGCAGCAAATTCCTGATCGTGGATGGAGATAAACGGACGAAGTTAGCAAACCCAGAGCCGGGAAGTGTGGTAGAATGTGACCATGGGATGGTGATCTATATGGGTGCACTTACCTATGTGATTGGACCATTGAAGGTGATGGGAAGTAAAGAAGAGGCGTAATTTGTCTCTTCTTATTTGTTATTTAATTCTACTTCCGCTGAATAAAAAACGAAAAATGCGTTTTGTTCGGCGGAAACACATAATAAAATGTGCTTGACCGCCCGATAAAATGACCTTATACTGTATATAATATAAATGGGAGGAAAAGAAATTTGATTGGACGGAAAAAAGAGATTGTAGAATTAAATAATTTATATAATAGCGGTAAGTCAGAATTGGTTGCCATCTATGGCAGACGTAGAATTGGGAAAACATATTTGGTTGACGAAGCGTTAAAAGGGCGGATTACATTTCGGCATGCAGGACTATCACCAGTAGATACAGACAAAAAAGGAATGTTGAAACAACAATTGGAACATTTTTATTATTCGTTGCAAATACAGGGGATGAAGCAGCGAAAGAAGCCAACGAGCTGGTTAGAAGCATTTTTTATGTTGGAACAATTCTTGGAACAAGTGGATGATGGAAGTAGACAGGTTATATTTTTGGATGAGCTTCCGTGGCTGGATACGCCGAGATCTGGATTTATGACAGCGTTTGAGGGGTTCTGGAATACATGGGGATGCCATAGAGACAATCTCATGGTTGTGGTTTGTGGAAGTGCAAACTCATGGATATTGGATAATCTTATTAACAATCATGGAGGATTATATAATCGGGTAACATATGAAATCAAACTTTCGCCATTCACCTTGCGGGAGTGTGAGGAATTTTATCAGAACTATAATATTCGACTGTCCCGTTATGACATTGTTCAAAGTTATATGATTCTTGGTGGAGTTCCATTTTATATGGGTTATTTTCAAAGTGGAAAGAGTCTGGCACAGAATATTGATAATCTATTCTTTTCAAAACAGGGAAAATTAAAGGATGAATATAATCGTTTGTTTGCGTCTATATTTACCAATCCGGAATCTATGCAGAAAATTGTAAAGCTTTTGTACACAAGAAATGCTGGATATACGAGGAAAGAACTCATAGAAAAATTGGACATAAAGGATGGAGGAAATTTGTCACAAAGCCTGAATGCTCTGATCGCGAGTGATTTTGTGATAAAGTATTTACCATTTGGAAAGGGAGAGAAAGAACGATATAAGCTGGTAGATCCTTTTTGCATGTTTTACCTGCATTTTGTGGATGGTAAAAAGCAGGTAAATCCTGATTTCTGGAAACAAAATGTAACCGCGCAGAGCGTTGTGAGTTGGCGGGGCTTTGCGTATGAAAATGTCTGCTTCCATCATATTAATCAGATAAAAAGAGCATTGGGAATCAGCGGAGTTATAACAACGCAATCCGCGTGGTCAAAACGAGGAGGAGATTCGGATGGCACACAGATTGATATGCTGATTAGTCGAAATGATAATGTTGTGAATATGTGTGAGATCAAATATTACGGAGATACATTCGAGGTGGATAAGGGATACTACCGGGTTCTCATGCATCGGCAGGAACAATTAGCAAAACAGGTGTCTCCAAAGATCTCGATTCATAATACACTTATTACGACATTTGGCTTACGTTATAATGAATATAGTGGATTTTTTACAAACGTATTGACATTGGATGATTTATTTGCAGAATAATACATTCAAAAAGTAAAGGGAGTACAGATGGAACCAATTATTACAGAACAAATTGAAAAATTTCAGTCTGGAGATTTCAGCGGATATGAGAGCTTTTATTATGCAACATCGCAGACGGTTTATACGATGTTGCACACAATTATTCCAGATGAGAAGACTGCGGCAGAGCTGATGCCGAAGGTATATGAGAAAATCTATGCGAATGTGCAGACACTTCCACAGACGGAAGCGTTTTATGCGTGGAGTGCAAAGCTTGCAAATGAGGAAGCGTTGGAATACTTAAAGGGAAATGCTGTACCGACAGGAAACTCTGACATGCAGCTAGAGATGGATTCTGTAAATGCACAGACTATGGAATCAGCAGACAGCAGTTGGGATATGCCGTTTTGTGATTATGCGGCGGAAGATGAAGACCTCGCAATCACCGAGGAATTGTCCGAGAATCGCGCATTTACAGAGCAGGTGCAGGCTGTGATCGAGGCGTTATCACCGATGGAAAAGATCGTATTCCAGTCGTATTATTATTTTGGCGAGAGCGTACCTGCGATCGTAGAAAAAACGGGATGTACAACGCGGGCGGTAAAACATACACTTGGACAGACGCGGACGGCGATGCTTTCTGCAATCACAGCGTATGGACAGACACCAGCATATGCGGTGCAACAGGAGAATTCGCATAAATTCAGCTTGAGGGATACACCTTGGCTGTATATTTTGTTCCAGAATTATATTGGAAAGGTGGCAGGCATTGCACATGTCGGAATCGCAGGAAGTGCGGCTGGTGCAATCGCGATGGTCGGACAGGCAGGCGGAGCTACAGGTGCAGCAGCGAAAGCATCCGCACATGGGATTGCAAAATTCCTTGGTACGGTTGGTGGAAAAGTGGCAGTTGGAGTCGTCGGAGCTGCTGCAGTTGTAGGCATCGGTCTGGGAATCCATCATGCATCGTCCGAACCGGAAAGACACATTGTAGCGATAGAAGAAGAGGATGGCAGTGGTGCGCTTATGTGGGAGGACGGACCGGCACCCGTACAGGAGGCAACAACTGAAGAGATTTCGTGGGTTGACTTGAAATTGGAAGAGACGCGACAAAATGTAGATAGTTATCGTACAACCGGAAGTGGTACACGGGGAGACGATGCTGAGGTTGGCGAGTCTTTGGCTCCATATGAGCGGAAGAATTGTTTTTATGCCGTGGCGGATATCAATGGAGATGGCATGGAAGACATTTACTTTGGATATTGGAACAGTGAGACAAGACAGGTTGAAATACGACATACCTATGAACGGGATGATATTGACGGAATCGTTACATATTACCAAAAGGATCTGTATCTGTCGGATCAGGCAAAAGATTTTTTGTATGATAAAGTAGACAGCCAGTTTGAACTGATTTCTGATTATATGGATAACGAGTCTAGCGGAGGCGTGGGATATTTGAAAATCGATACAGGTGGTGGTGAAAAATATTACAAGGTAATTGCCACTACATGGTATGTGTATGGCGGTTCGGATGGAACAGTCAATTACGATAATTATGATTATGATTTTCTGCTAAGACAAATGAGGGATGAAAACTATAGTGGTTATTATCAGGAGGTTTCCGCTTCGGAGTTTGAGACGTATAAAGCGTCATTTACATACAAAAAACTGGAATGGCATCCTTTGTTTGAGAACGAAACAATTCTGAACGAAGATCCGTCAATTCCGGATGCGGATGGGAAATTCTAAATAAAAAGCATTTAAGTAGATAATCAGAGGGAGTAAATGAATCCAATCATTACAGAGCAACTTAACAAATTTAAAAACGGAGATTTTGGAGGGTATGAAAGCTTTTATAACGAGACAGTAAACACAGTCTACACGATGCTTCATACAGTTGTCCATGATTCAAATGTAGCGACATCATTGGTGCCACAGGTATACGATAAAATCTACCAGAATGTGACAAGCTTGGAACAGACCAACGGGTTTTACCAATGGGCGGCAGAGCTTGCAAATGAGGAGGCACTGGGATATCTGAAGGAAAATGGATGGACAGAGATTCATAATGATTCTGTTGAGAATACTTATGAACAGACAGTAGCCGGGAAATTTTATGATTATGCGCTGGAAGATGAGGCGTTAACTATAACAGAAGATGCAGTTTTGGATACTTCTTTTGTTACAAGGGTGCAGGAAATTGTAACTACGTTGTCACCGATGGAGCGGATTGTTTTTCAGGACTATTATTATTTTGGCGTTAGTGTGCCAGAAATCGTAGCGAAGACGGGATGTAAAGATTCGGATATCAGATATACATTGAGTCAGACACGGACGGCTATTTTGCAGGCAATTGCACCGGTGCCTGTGGATGATTCGGAAAATGAGAATTCCAATACCAGAAGATATCATTTGGCGGAAGTGCCGTGGATGTGGATTGCATATCAGAATTTCCTTGGATATACACTTGGAATTGATACGATTAGCATTGCGGGATGGTTGTCGGACATATTTGGACAGGCAGTTGGGAGCGGGATAGCAATCAGCGGAATAGACGCAGAAGGAGTTGCAACCGGAGCTGCGTCAAATGGTGCGTCCGTAGTTGGAGCCGGTGTGCCCGTGGGAGAAGCAACAGGTGCAGCGGGAGGAAGTGTCGGAGCTTCTGGTACGAGTGGAGGTGCGGCAGCAATCTTTGGTACAATTGGTGGAAAAATTGCAATCGGTATCGTTGGGACTGCGATGGTAGCAGCAATTGGTGTTGGTGTGCATCATGCGGTGACAGAAAATCCGTCGACTACCGAAAAGACGGCTGTGGCGACAATGGGAGATGCTTCAGAAAACGAAATTATTATGAATTATACTTCCTATGAAGCGGTGCTAGCAGACTTAAGACAGTGTATTGAACAGGGAACAACCTATGTAGCCAGCGAGAATTTTACAGATAAGAGTAAAAATAAAGATGCGTTTTACGTGATTGATGATTTCGATGGGGATGGAACGGAGGAGTTAATAATTGGTCAGTGGAATGCTGTGATTGGAGGAATGGATATTGGGGATATATTTACGATGCGTGACGGAAACGTTGTAAAGATTTTCACCTGCAACTATGGGTATGGTGACAATGGTCAGAGCGCTGTTCTTTATAATGATGGAATCATATATGAAAATGCAGAAAAGATAAACTTTGAAGATGAACAGGCTTTGGAGTGTAAATATGTTTATAATATCAGATGGAGAATTGCAGGAGGAACCTGCAACTTTGATATTGCAAAGATTACATATAGTGCAGATGGGGAAGGTATAAGTGCCTATCAAATAATTTTTATTCATGATGAAAAGGCATTAAGCATGTTTGATAACACGGTTGAAACAGGCTTTTCGGCAGTGCAGAATCTTGTTGATTCTGCGCCAGAAACATATATAAAACCGACGGTAAATGAAGACTTGGGTAATGGCTTAAATATATATAAGACAAGCTGGAAGACTTTATATGATGATAATTCCTATATGAACACGGATAGTGGTCCAAAACCGGATGCGGATGGGAAATTCTAAATAAAATATAATACGGGTCCTTATGCGTCGTACTATGCCACAGGATATGTGAGATTTGACATATCACATAATCAGGGACCATCCAGCATTTGGCCATGTACGTATGGTAAATTCGAGAATGGACAGATTGTCCTACTTTATGACGTATCAAACTGGGATAAATCATTGTCGAGTGGTGAATTTCCAGATGAACAGGATCTCGATGGGGATGGTTGTATCTATTACATAACAGATCGTACAACTGGGGAGACACGAACAGTCGATAAACCAGAGTATGATGCATTTATGCAGGGATTAAATATTGGAGAAGAAATGCAGCTTGACTATAAAAGCTATACAACAGAAAATGTAAATGCAATTCAATAAAAGATATGCTTGAGATAAAAATCCAGCAACGTATAATACAATCAAAATAAAAAACGAGGAACAAATCTATGAAGAAATTAGCTATATTTTTCCCGGGCATCGGATATCATGCGGACAAGCCGCTTCTATATTACAGCCGGAAGCTGGCGGGCGAGGCAGGCTATGAACAGATCGCTTTGAAATACGATTATCAGGCGGGGAATATCCGCGGGAACAAAGAGAAGATGGAGGCAGCTTTCCATGCGTTGTATGCACAGGCGGAAGAACAGCTTGCCAAGGTCGATTTTACAGCGTATGCAGAAGTGCTGTTTGTATCGAAAAGTGTTGGCACGATTATCGCAGCTGCCTATGCACAGAAGTTTGAAGAAGCGGGAATGGAAGCAGAACTGCGCCATATATTATACACACCGCTTGAAGCAACTTATACCTTTGCACCGAAGCATGCGGTTGCATTTATCGGAACGGCTGATCCGTGGAGTGATGTGCCTGCGGTGATCCAGATGAGTGAAGCACAGGACGTTCCAATGCATGTCTACGAGAATGCCAATCATTCACTGGAGACTGAGGACACGATGCAGAACCTGAAAATCCTGCAGGATGTGATGGAGAAGACACATAACCTCTTATAGAATATGCATGTCAGGAATAGTCCCCAACAGAAATAGAAAATGTTTCCCTCAGTAAGAAATCTGTGCTAAAATAACAGTTAGCATAATCTAACTAAGAGGAACCGGGGGAGTTAACGATGGCAAAGAAAGTATACAAAGGGAACTATGAGCCGACATTTAACTGCATTACGCAGGCGGGCGGAAAAGAAATGGCAGAGAAGATTGTGGCTGAGGCAGAAGCGTTTTATGCGGAGCTTCTGGAACAACATTCAGAGCTTAGCAAGACGGCATGGATGCACTGGCGGCAGTGCTGCGAACGAGCTGCTTTTTATCTCACACTCAAGAAGTATTATCCGGAGCAGGCGTATGACTGGATCGATGTTTCGATGCAGATATATGGTGCGAAGGTCGCCAAATCACTCAACCGGATCATGCGGCTTCCGGGGATGAAAGGACGGTTTCTGCCGTTCATGCGGACGATGGCAAATAAGGTCTTCGGAGAAGCGGGCGGATTCAAGAACCATATCGGGTACTACGATAAGCAGGAAACACATTTCGATATATTGGAATGTCCATATTGCAAGTACATGATCGAGCTTGGCTGTCCGGAGCTTGGACCAAGCTTCTGCAAGAGTGACGAGTATTCCTATGGAAATCTGAGAGATTTTACATTTGAGCGGACGCAGACGCTGGCAACCGGCGGCGAGAAATGTGATTTCTGTATGCGCCGTCGTTAGTTGACAAGCGCCCTGTTACCAACTAAAATAAGAACCATCAGGAACCCATAGGGGTATGGAGGTACGGAATGAGACAGTGTATGGATGCGGAGAATCTGCACCGCAGATTGAAGAAGATTATCGGACAGGTACAGGCAATCGACCGGATGGTAGATGAGGATGTTCCGTGTGAGGATGTGCTGGCACAGATCAATGCGGCGAAATCCGCATTGAACGGATGTGGCAAGGTTGTGTTAGAGGGACATATCAATCACTGCGTGCGGGATGGAATCCAGCATGGCGACGCGGATAAGACAATCGAGAGCTTCACGAAGGCTGTGGAACGGTTCGCGAATATGCAGTAACAAAATCATACATGGTAAATGAGAAAAAAAGTCAGTTTGCACACTGGCTTTTCTTTTTACTCTCTTGACAACCTATACCCCCATAGGTATAATACAAACCGAAAGATACCCATAGGGGTATAAAGACGCAGAGTAAAAAGGAGGGAAACTTCAAATGAAGAAATGTATGGAAAAGCTCGAAGCGGTAATGGAGCTTGGAGGCATGAAGAAGGATATCGTATTCCTGATCCTGTCAGGCATCGCGCTTTTGTGCAGTATTTTCAAATTACTTCCATTGCCATTTGATGCTGCGTGGGTGGCAATTATATTGTGTGGTGTTCCGATTGTAATGGAGGCGATCATCGGTCTCATCACTGCATTTGATATCAAGGCAGATGTGCTCGTCTCGTTGGCGCTGATTGCTTCGATCGCGATTGGTGAAGATTTTGCGGCAGGAGAGGTTGCATTTATCATGCAGCTTGGTGCCCTGCTGGAGGATCTGACTGTTGCAAAGGCACGGGCAGGAATCGAGAAGCTGGTACATCTGACACCGCAGACAGCGCGTGTGTTAAAGAACGGGGCAGAGCAGGTCATTCCAGCGGAGCAGGTACAGGTAGGCGATAGGCTCCGGGTATTGCCGGGCGAATCGATTCCTGTCGATGGTGTGATCTTGTTCGGGCAGACATCCGTGAATCAGGCAGTTATGACTGGCGAGTCGCTGCCAGTCGATAAGACAGTCGGGGATGAGGTGTCTTCGGGTACGGTAAACCAATTTGGCGCATTTGAGATGCGTGCGACGAAGGTTGGCGAGGACAGTTCCATCCAGCGTATGATCCGGCTTGTGCAGTCCGCGGATGCGGGTAAGGCGAAGATCGTCGGAATCGCTGACCGCTGGGCGACATGGATTGTAGTGATCGCTCTGACTGCGGCAGGAATCACTTGGGCAGTTACAGGCAAGATCATCCGTGCCGTTACGATTCTTGTTGTATTTTGTCCATGTGCGTTGGTGCTTGCAACCCCGACTGCGATTATGGCGGCAATCGGAAATGCAACGAAGCATGGATTCCTTGTGCGGGAAGGTGATGCTTTGGAGCGGCTGGCAAAGGTGAGCCGGATTACATTTGACAAGACGGGAACACTCACTTATGGTACGCCGAAGGTTGTCGATGTGTGTGCATTGCAAAGCTACAGGCAGGAAGATATATATCGGCTGTGTGCGTCAGCAGAGCAGTATTCGGAGCATCCGCTTGGTAAGGCAATCACATGGTGCTATGGACAGGAGTATAAAACATCGCTTGCAGAGACGATGGATTTCCGGATGATTCCGGGACGTGGTGTAACTGCGGTTGTCGATGGAAAATGGGTATGCGCAGGCAATGAGAAGCTGCTTGCAGATGAGAAAATTGAAATCTCTGGAGAGGCAGCCGGAAAGATTGAAACATTGCTGGCTCAGGGATGTACGGTCATCTATGTGGCGGTCGAGCATACACTTGCAGGCTATATCGCACTTTCGGATACGCTGCGTGCAGAGAGTACGGCGATGATCGACAAGCTGCAGGCATTAGAGGTAGAGCCGGTGCTTCTGACAGGCGACCACGCGGAGGCTGCAACGACGATTGCAAAGCAGCTTCATATCAAGGAAGTGCATGCGAACTGTCTGCCGGAAGATAAGCTGACATGGATACGAAGCTATCAGGAGAAGCAGGAAAGTGTGTGTATGATCGGCGACGGCGTCAATGATGCACCTGCACTGAAAGCGGCAGATGTCGGTATCGCGATGGGCGGTGTCGGCAGTGATATCGCAGTGGATGCGGCGGATATTGCATTGGTTGACGACGAAGTAAAAGAGCTGCCGCATCTGGTAGCATTGTCGAAGCGGATGATGACAACGATCAAGCTGAATATGACATTCTCGATGACTCTGAATTTTGTAGCGATCACACTCGCGATCATCGGAACGTTGAACCCGGTTGTCGGTGCACTCGTACATAATGCAGGTTCTGTACTCGTTATCACCAATTCAGCATTCTTATTAAAGTGGAGGAAGAAATCATGACAATTAAAATTATTGGAACTATTATTGGCGCTTTGATATTTGCAGCAGGTCTGTTTTATCTGATAAAGGAGAAAGAGGATAAAGAATCCAGACAGATCTACAGTGTGATTAGTGTGATCGGTGGTGTGATATTTGTTGTAATGTTGATTCTGCTGATTTTGGAACTAAAATAAGTAAATAAGAAATAAAAAACGTCTATTGCTGTGATATGCAATAGACGTTTTTTCACGTAACAAATAATTTACAACAATCCCTGAATCAGAATAATCAGAATCAGAATCGGAAGTACAAACTGGAAATATGGCTTTAACTTCTTGCTGATCTTCAAACCCTTTCCGGTATTTGCTTCCTCAATGTACTTGTCAAATCCAAATCCCCATTTTGTAACACAGAACAACAGGTAGACGAGCGAGCCAAGTGGTAACAACAGGTTACTGACCAAGAAGTCCTCGGTGTCGAGTATGTCACGACCGCCGATCAGATGCACATTACTCCAGACATTGTAGCCGAGGACACAAGGCATACTTGTGATCAGGATGATAATACAGTTGATGAGTGACGCTTTATTCCGGCTGATATGGAACATATCCATACAGAAGGAAATGATATTCTCAAATACGGCGATAACCGTCGAGAAGCTGGCAAATGTCATGAACAGGAAGAACAGCGTTCCCCAGATTCTGCCGCCTGCCATATTTACGAATACGTTTGGCAGTGTAACGAAGATCAGACTTGGACCGGCGCCAACTTCCACGCCATAGCTGAAACATGCCGGGAAGATGATCAGTCCTGCCATGATCGCAACAAATGTATCGAGTGCGCAGATACGGACGCCCTCGCCGGCGAGTGTATTGTCCTTGCTCATGTAGCTTCCGAAGATCTCCATTGCAGCAACACCTAAGCTCAGGGTGAAGAACGACTGGTTCATAGCTGCAGAGATTACATTTCGAAGACCAACCTCGGATACGATTTTTGCATTAGGCACAAGGTAGAACTTCAAGCCTTCCTTTGCACCGGATAATGTCAGACTATGTACAACCAGAATTAAGATCAATGCAAGCAGAGCCAACATCATGAACTTGCTGATTCGTTCGAGTCCGTTCTGCAAGCCACGGCTACAGATAAAGAAGCCTGCAATTACAATGATGACCATCCAGATCGTCATCTGAAGCGGATCACTGAGTAGATCGGTAAATACCGAAGATGTTGCATCGGTATCCATACCGGAATGAAATGCTCCGGTTGCAAATTTATAAAAATAGGAAAGCATCCAGCCGGATACGGTTGTATAATACATCATTAGCAGGTAGCATCCAGCTATGGCGAACCAGCCGTGGATGTGCCATTTGCTGCCGGGCTTTTCGAGTGCCTTGTATCCAAGCACCGCACTTTTTCGGCTCGCACGTCCGACTGCAAATTCCATGGTCAAAACTGGCAGACCCATAATTACCAGAAAGATCAGGTAAAAGAGTACAAAAAGACCGCCTCCGTTTTCCCCTGCGACATATGGAAAACGCCAGACATTTCCGATACCGATGGCGCATCCTGCCGACACAAGCAGAAAACCAAGACGAGATTTGAAAGATTCCCGTTGCATATATATTTTCCCTCCTGAATAAAAATGCCGCCAGATGATTCAAAATAGCGGCACATTCCCTTTTATAATGTTTGACAAAGCATACTTTATAAAATATACTATAAAAAAATAATTTTTACAAGGGGGAGAGCCTGTGAAAAGAACAATTAAGGGAAATCTGGAGACAATGATCACTATCTGTACTGTGCTTATTATTTTAGTCACTGCGATTGCAAATGGTGTGGCAACCTCGCGGGTAACTGTGAACGGGAAAAAGGATCTTCTGATGGAAGAGGCACAGACAAATGCAGAGGTCATGAATGAGTGGCTGAAAAAACAGGGCGATGTCGTACATACGATTCGGAACACCCTTGCATTTATGGATACAAAGGACAAGCAGGATATCATGGATTATCTGGAAAACTGTCTGGCAGAAAATGATGCCGCATTGATGTATTATTGCTGTTTTGGTTATAACGGCGGGGTACTTTCGGCAGATCATTCCGACTTAGATCTTGATCCTTCGACAAGAGACTGGTGGGCGCAGGCGCTCGAAGCGGATGGACTGATCTATACAGAACCATATGTGGATTTTGCAACCGGACAGATGATCGTGAGTATCGCGGAGCCGATGACGATTCAGGGAGAGCAGGCAATGATGCTCGCAGATATCACGATCGACAAGCTGATCGACCTGACAAAAGGCATCAGCAGTGATAGTAGCATTGAGACATTTCTGCTTACAGATAATGGTGATGTAATCACACATAATAACGAAGAGTTTCTACCAGATGAGGATGGAAATACAACTCTGACAAACGAAGTGAATGTCAACCTAGCGGCAGAGAAGGTAGAGACATTTACCGATTATGACGGTGAAAAGAAATATATTGCAGTGGCAGATATGGATGAGACCGGATGGAAGCTCGGAGTCACACAGAATAAGAGTGTCATCAACGCGGATATCCGTCAGAATCTGATTTTCCCTATCGTGCTTGGCGTGGTACTTATGATTATTACAATCATACTTGTGTACAAGCTGATTGCCAAGTCCTTGAAGCCGATGGAGAAGATGAAGCATTTCGTGAAGGAAAATGTCATCGGAGAAGATACGGCAGTACAGCACAATTCCGAGGTAGCGGAGATCGAGTATCTGATCGGCGAGATGGAGAACCGGTTTATCGCAATGATCCGCCAGACGAAGGATGAATCAACGAAGATCCAGACACAGATGCATCAGGCAAACAGTGGCGTTGCCTCAATGAACGGAAATATTATGGAGATCTCGGCTGTCATGGAAGAGACCGGTGCCAGTGTCGAGACACAGACAAGCAGTATCCAGAACATCAACGATACATGTGAGAACGTGGCACAGGCGGTTGAAGTGCTTGCAGAGCAGGCACAGGAGATGGCACAGCGTTCTGGTCAGATCGTGAAGCGTGTGGATGAGATCGTACCGGTACTCCTGAAGAATAAGGATAATGCGGTTACGATCACAAAGGCAAACCGCGAGAAGCTTGTACAGGCGATCGAAGGTGTGCAGGTAATTCACGAGATCGCAGATGTGACAAAGGCAATCGAGGATATCGCAGCACAGACGAACCTGCTTGCGTTAAATGCATCGATCGAGGCGGCACGTGCTGGCGAGAGCGGACGCGGATTTGCAGTTGTCGCAGGCGAGATCAACAACTTGGCATCGGATACCGGAAGCGAAATCGGAAAGGTGCGCGAGCTTACCAACCGTGTGCTGGAGAGTGTATCTGCACTGTCTGACACGAGCAACGAAATTCTTGCTTTTATTGACACGGTAGTCATGGAAGATTATGATAAGCTGGAAGGTTTGGCAGAGGATTATAAGGATGATTCTACATATTATGCGGATGTGAGTGCAAACCTTGGCGCAGAGGCAGAGGAGTTAAGTGCATCGGTACAGGATATTGATGCCGTGTTAGAGACAATCACGCAGGCGCAGCAGGAGCTGGATCAGGCAATCCAGTCTGTGAACGAGAATCTGCAGATCATCACAGGCACAAGCGAGCAGGTATCCGGCGAGACCGAGCAGGTGCTGGCAAGTATCGAAGCAATGCAGGGAACCATGAACGGATTCCGTGTATAATAATATAAGTTACATTGTAAAATGTGAAAGGACAGGTTTAGAAGACAACATGGAAGAAAATGTAAACGTAACAGAGCTGTTTGGCTGTGACGTCTTCAACGACGCGGTCATGGAAGAACGTCTTCCGAAGAAGGTTTACAAAGAACTCAAGGAGACGATCGAAGAGGGCAAGGAATTGTCACTGGAGATCGCAGATGTGGTAGCCCACGAGATGAAGGAATGGGCAATCGAGAAGGGGGCGACTCATTTCAGTCACTGGTTCCAGCCGATGACCGGTGTGACAGCCGAAAAGCATGATGCATTTATCACAGCACCGAAGGAAAATGGAAAGGTATTGTTATCATTTTCTGGCAAGGAGCTGATTCAGGGAGAGCCAGATGCATCTTCGTTCCCATCCGGCGGACTTCGTGCGACATTTGAGGCAAGAGGTTATACGACATGGGATTGTACATCTCCAGCGTTTGTACGTCATGATTCTGCAGGCGGTATCCTTTGTATTCCAACCGCATTCTGTTCGTATACTGGCGAGGCACTCGATCAGAAGACACCGTTGCTTCGTTCGATGGAGGCAGTCAACAAGCAGGCACTCCGTATCTTAAGATTGTTTGGAAATACAACTGCAAAGCGTGTGACACCATCCGTTGGTGCCGAGCAGGAATATTTCCTTGTGGATAAAGAAAAATGGTTAAAGCGTAAGGACTTGATCTATACAGGACGTACGTTGTTTGGGGCGATGCCACCGAAGGGACAGGAGATGGATGACCATTATCTTGGTACGATCCGCCAGCGAGTCAGTGCTTATATGAAGGAAGTCAATGAGGAGTGCTGGAAGCTTGGCGTTGCTGCGAAGACACAGCACAACGAGGTTGCTCCGGCACAGCATGAGCTGGCTCCGATCTATGCGCCAGTCAATATCGCACAGGATCACAACCAGATCATGATGCGTATTCTGAAGAAGGTTGCAAGCCGTCATGGCATGCGCTGCCTGCTTCATGAGAAGCCATTTGCAGGGGTAAATGGTTCCGGCAAGCACAACAACTGGTCACTGACTTCTGACGATGGAATCAACCTGCTTGATCCGGGCAAGAACCCACATGAGAACAAGATGTTCCTTCTTGTGCTTGCATGTATCTTGAAGGCAGTCGATGAGCATGCCGATCTGCTTCGTGTATCTGCAGCCGATGTCGGAAACGACCAGAGATTGGGCGGCAATGAAGCACCACCAGCCGTAATCTCCGTATTCCTTGGCGATCAGCTGGAGGATGTACTTGATCAGATCCTGAAGAATGGAGAGGCAACACACAGTATCAAGGGTGAGAAGTTTGCAACGGGTGTTACAACACTTCCGGATTTCCGCAAGGATGCAACTGACCGTAACCGTACATCACCATTTGCATTTACAGGCAATAAGTTTGAGTTCCGTATGCTCGGTTCGCAGGATTCCTTGTCAAACTGCAATGTCGTTTTGAACACGATTGCAGCCGAGGCATTTGAGGAAGCTTGTGACAGACTGGTGAAGGCAGAGGACTTCGACAAAGAATTAAATGCGTTGATCGTAGAATACACAGAGCAGCATAAGCGTATTATCTTCAGCGGAAATGGTTATTCCAAGGAATGGCAGGAGGAAGCAAAGCGCAGAGGACTTCCAAATCTTCCAACAATGGTTGATGCGATTCCAGCTCTTACGACGGATGTAGCCATTGATATGTTTGAGCATTTCAAAGTATTTACAAAGGCGGAGCTTGAAGCGAGAGCAGAAATCCAGTATGAGATCTATGCAAAGGCAATCAACATCGAGGCAAAAACGATGATCGATATGGCAACAAAGCAGATCATTCCTGCCGTTGTCAAATACACAACCGTACTTGCAGAATCTGTCAATCAGGTACGTGCAGCTGGTAAGACCTATAATGTAAGCGTACAGGAGAAGCTTCTGGAGAAGACTTCTGCCCTGCTTGCAGAAAGCTACGAGGCACTGAACCATCTGGCAGAACTGACAGAGGAGATCGAGAAGAAGGAAGAAGGTCCGGAACGTGCAAGATATTGTCTGGATTTGATCATGCCAGCCATGACAGAGCTTCGTACACCAGTCGACGCATTGGAGATGATCGTCGATAAGGAGATGTGGCCGATGCCTTCTTATGGGGATTTGATGTTTATACTGTAATGTGACATGTAAGATAAGGATTTTTGGATGAAACGAAAGAGCAAAGGGGAAGCAAATATATACCTTGCGGCACCGATTTTAATAGGGCTTGTAATACGACCAGAACGAAGCGGCAAATGAGACGCGAAAGCTTATCATGTTGCAGGGAAAAGCGAAAGCATTGTGTACCTATCTGTCGACGGTGTATTGGTTGTAGATGAGGACTTAAACAAGGTCGGTGAGTCGGACGCGAACCAGTATTCGATGTGGAAGGACTATTTGTCAACCGCAGAAGTTCAGGAAATCCTTACGTAAAAAAATAAATCTGTGTTCTCGCATGCGGAAATGGATGGAAAAACCTATGCGTACGCGGTTGTGCACGGAAGGATCAGCCGGGATTGGTGCTCTGTTATGAAGATGTCACCGATTACAAGGAAGTAGATAACGAATTATCGATAGATACATTATTATCAGGAAATAACTTTACGATGGAGGCGACCATCATTATTACCGATGGCGCTTCTATCATAAATTCCAACGATGAAACAAAGAAAAATAAATCGATTTCAGGAACAGTCGTAGAGACAGCGGAGAAACAGGACTGGGAAGATAATACGATGCAGAAGATAAAGTCCGATGGACAGACATGGTATGCCATGCGCCGGAGTTACAAGGACAATCATCTGTATGTATTTTATGCGTCGAGCGAAGTGTATTCATATTGGACAACGACGATGGCATACGCGGTTTTGTTGTATTTGCTGTTTGTATCATTTTTTCATATGATTCAATATCGGTATGCACGAAAAAACACCGAATACATAGAAAGACAATATCAGATCATACAGGCAATCAGCACGATTTATTCGACAGATATCATCCTGTTCCCAGAGACAAATACATGGGAGGGCTTGAAGATTCCGGAGAGTGTTGGCATTTATCTGCATGGCGGAGAGACAATGGGAGAACTCGTTGAGACGCTCACCGAGAAATGTGTCGCGGAGGAATACCGGGCGATGTACCGGGAGTTCATGCGCATGGATACGCTGGTAGAGCAGATGGGGGGAACGATTTCCTTCACAAGTGAAGAGGGCGTGGGGACGATCTTTACGATTGAGTTTCGATTTCTACTTGCGCCAGAGACAGAAAAAGAGGATAATAAAGATAACACGGGGCAGGATCTGCAGGGAACGCGGGTACTGCTGGTGGAAGATAATGAGCTCAACATGGAGATTGCAGAGTTCTTTCTGACCAGTCACGGTCTGGTTGTGACAAAGGCGTGGAACGGTCAGGAAGCAACGGAGCAGATCCGTGCGATGCATCGACCGGATGCGGAGACGATTCCGATCATTGCAATGACGGCAAGTGCATTCGCGGACGATATTCAGCAGAGCAAAGAAGCGGGGATGAGCGAGCATTTGTCAAAGCCACTTGATGAGCAGAAGATGTTCGCGATGATAAGAAAATATTGTGGGAAGAAAAAAGAGGGGGAGAACCAATGAGAATGAAGAAGCTTCGTCGGATCATAGCTGCATGTATGGCAGGCTGTATATTGCTTACAGGCTGTGGATCAATCACGACAGAGGACACACAGCAGTCGTCAAAACTGCCGGAACTGGTGATTGGTAGTGACAGCTATGAGCCGTTTAATTATATCAATGAGGATGGCGAATTCGCAGGTGTGGATGTCGAGCTTGCACAGGAGGTGTGCCGCCGCATCGGATATGAGCCGGTCTTTACACAGATTGTGTGGGAGGACAAGGACGAGTATTTGGAAGAAGGAAGTGTGGATTGCCTGTGGGGCAGCTTCACGATGACCGGTCGTGAGGAAGAGTACACATGGGTTGGACCATATCTGAACAGCCGACAGGTCGTTGTGGTACGCGCGGACAGCGATATTTATCAACTGTCGGATCTTGAAGGAAAGCGAGTATCGGTACAGGCAACGAGTAAACCGGAGCGGGAGTTTTTAAACCAGAACAATCCACAGACACCACAGGTGGGAGATCTGTTCAGCTTTTCTTCGATGGATGAGATCTACGCGAGTCTCAGAAAAGGATATGTAGATGCGATTGCCGGGCATGAGAGTGCACTTCGTACATTTGTAGAGACGGATTCGGATACCTACCGGATTCTGGACGAGAGTTTGTATAATTCAGAGCTTGGAATCGCGTTTGTAAAGGGAAGCGATAACGAAGTGATTGGAAAATTGGCACATGCATTGAATGAGATGCAGGAAGATGGAACAACAAGGAAAATTATAGAGAAATACGGGTTAAACCCAGAGACAGCGTTTAGCGACATGAAAGGAGTACAGGAATGGAAGTAAGAGCATGCTATGAGGAGATGGGATCAAATTTTGATGAGCTATTGAGCCGCCTCGGCAGCGAACAGATGGTGCAGAGGTTTGCAATCAAATTTTTGAATGATAAATCCTATGAAACATTGGAGGCAGCACTCAAGGAGAAGGACGTGGATAGTGCATTTCGTGCGGCACATACGCTCAAGGGTGTCTGTGTAAATCTTGGATTTGACAAGCTGTATGAGGTGAGCTCTGCGCTGACCGAGAAGCTTCGTGCAAAAGAGTTAGATGGCACGGATGAGATGTTTGAGAAAGTAAAGGAACAGTATGAGATTACTGTGAATGCAATCCGTAAACTGCAGTAAAAATAAGAGGAATCTATGACAAAAAAAGAGGCAGAGGAAACAATTGCATATTTGAAGGAAATATTTGATATTGTACGGATTGTGGATGCAGAGGCATTGCGCGTTGTCGAGGATGATAAGCTGTCGAAGTGCCACTGCTACGATTTTTGGAACTGTGGACACCAGTGCGAAAACTGTATTTCGCGAAAGGTGCTTCGACATAAGGGACAGAAGTCCAAACTGGAATATATCGACAATGATATCTTTCAGGTGATCGCAAAATATCTGGAGGTCGACGGTAAGCCATGCGTGATGGAAATGATCGAGAAGATCGATGCCGATGAGTTTGTCGATTCGGAGAACGGAGAAAGACTGGTAGGCAAGATCACCGGATATACAGAGAAGCTGTATGAGGATGTACTGACCGGTGCGTATAATCGGCGATATTATGAGGACGAGGTCAAAGGACAGAAGCTGCAGGCTGGTATCGCGGTCATTGATATTGATGATTTCAAGATCTACAACGATGCGTATGGACACAGTGCGGGTGATATGGCGCTGACAACGACGGCACGTGTGATCAACCAGTGTATCCGAGAGGACGATATACTGATCCGGTATGGCGGCGACGAGTTTCTGCTGATTTTGCCGAATCTCAAGGAATCAGCATTGAAGAAGGTATTACAGCGTATCTGTGAGGAGGTACACCGATGTGATGTGCCGGGCTATGCGAAGATGCAGTTGTCCGTCAGCATTGGAGGCGTTGTGACCGGTGTGGAGTCGACGGATGAGTCGGTGCGCCGGGCGGATAAGATGATGTATCTGGCGAAGAATCATAAGAATATGGTTGTTACAGAGCATGACGCAATCGTGGATGGCAAGGAGTCGTTTGATATTGGCGCAATCAAATCCCAGATTCTGATCGTGGATGATTCCGATATCAATCGGGGGCTGATTTCTGAGATGCTGCAAGGCGATTACCGCATCATTGAGGCGACAAACGGAATTGAGTGTCTGGACAAGATCCGGGTATATGGAAACGAGATATCTCTGATTCTGCTCGATATTGTCATGCCGGAGATGGATGGATTTGAGGTGTTGGAGGAGATGAATCGGAGACACTGGATCGAGGATATTCCGGTTATCATGATCTCGAATGAGGATTCCGGGGCAGTTATCCGAAAGGCGTATGAGATGGGTGTTTCCGATTATATCAGCCGGCCGTTTGACGCGAAGGTTGTCTATCGGAGGGTGTTCAATACGATCAAATTATATGCGAAACAGCGGCGGCTTGTATCGCTTGTGTCGGAGCATATGTATGAGAAAGAAAAAAATAACCGCATGATGGTAAATATATTGAGCCAGATCGTGGAATTTCGAAATGGTGAGAGTGGTATGCATGTGTTACATATCAATGAAATTACACGGATGCTGCTCGAACGGTTGGTGCAGAAAACCGATGCATATCCGCATCTGTGGGAGGAACGCAATCTGATCGTGACGGCATCATCACTGCACGATATTGGAAAGATCGGTATTGATGAGGCAATCCTGAATAAGCCGGGTAAGCTGACAGCCGAGGAGTTTTCTATCATGAAAACCCATACAACGATTGGTTCTTCCATGCTGGATAATCTGGAATATTACCAGGACGAGGAGCTGGTAAAGGTTGCCAGAGAAATCTGCCGCTCCCATCATGAACGATATGACGGAAAAGGCTATCCAGATGGCTTGAAGGGGGACGAAATACCGATTTCGGCACAGCTCGTATCTGTGGCAGATGTGTATGACGCACTGACTTCGGCACGTGTATATAAGCATGCATTCTCCCATGAGATGTCGATGGAGATGATCTTAAATGGCGAATGCGGTGCATTCAATCCGATTTTGATTGAATGTCTGGTTGATATTCAGGATCAGTTAAAGGCAATGAAGAAGAAATAAAACATATGAAGAAGCGAATTTTGGGAATGTTTATGGCAGCAACCCTGCTTGTATCTTCCATCACCGGATGTGGAAAGTCTGATGGGACGAAAAAGGTAAAGCTTGACCCGGATAATCCGGTGTCCCTGAAAATCTGGCATTATTACAATGGTGCACAGCAGGCAACCTTTGATTCTTTTGTGGAGGAGTTTAATGCGACTGTTGGAAAAGACGGAGGCATCTATGTGGAGGCGTACAGTCAAGGTTCCGTATCCGATCTGGAGGAAGCGGTAAACAGCTCCTTAATTGGCGATATGGGTGCGGAGGAACTGCCGGATATCTTCTCTTCTTATGCAGATACAGCATATTCGGTACAGCAGCAGGACAAGCTTGCGGATCTGACGCAGTATTTTTCAGAAGATGAATTGTCAAAGTATGTAGATTCTTATATTCAGGAAGGATATATTACCGGTGATGATAAGTTGTATCTGTTCCCGGTTGCAAAATCAACAGAAATCATGATGATCAACAAGACAGACTGGGAGCCATTTGCAGCCAATGGCATTAAGTTAAGAAAAATATAAAAATAACGCTTGACATATAGCTCAAAA
>CAVKUW010000135.1:0-18056 GCA_963659815.1 Butyricicoccaceae bacterium | reverse complement strand
GCTGAGATTGAGGAAGAGAAACAGGTGATTGTGATTCCAACCAAGACGATTCCACAGGGTATCAGTGCACTCATTTCGTTTGATGAGACAGCAACTGCCGAGGCAAATCAGGCTGGCATGGAAGATGCGATTACTGCAGTGAAGAGTGGACAGGTTACCTATGCCGTGCGTGATACTTCCATCGATGGCAAGGAGATCAAGACCGGCGATTATATGGGTATCGACGATGCAGGCATTCAGGCAGTTGGACAGGATATCACAGAGGTGGTAAAGGATCTGATCGGTGCGATGGCAGATGAGGATTCCGAGCTTCTGAGCATCTACTACGGTAGCGATGTTGAGGAGGAGAAAGCAAATGCACTGGTAGAAGCTGTGCAGGCAGCGTATCCGGACTTTGAAGTCGAAGCGCATGCAGGTGGACAGCCAATCTACTATTACATTTTGTCTCTGGAATAAAGTGAATCAACGAAATTGTCGGAAAACAATTTCATGTATAAATCCTGACAGAACGTGTGTGTTTTGTCAGGATTTTGTTATGGCGACGAGGAAAATGCACGCATTTATGCGGTGCATTTGACGACCGCTAATCAGAGCAAGATGCGCAGAGCGCAACTTGTCTCTGTTTGAATTATAGAAGATGGAAAGTAAAATATGAGAAAAGAAGACAGTATCCAGACAATTAAAGGCATTGGTGAGAAAACGGCAGAAAGCTTTGCTCGTCTTGGCATTTTCACGATCGATGATCTGCTGCATACCTATCCGCGTAACTATCTAAGCTACGAGGAACCGGTGTGTATCCGGGATGCGGCAGTTGGCGAGCGGCATGCGATCCGGGCGATGATCACCTCTTATGTGACTGTCAAGCAGGTGCGGAGTCTGAAGCTTACAATCCTGACGGTCAGTGACGGTGATATGACGATGCATATGACATGGTTTAATCAGCCATTTTTAAGAAATGTGTTTCACAAAGGGGATTCGTATATTTTCGTTGGAACGATCAAGGTAAAAAATGGTATGCGTGTCATGGAACAGGCGGAGTATTACAAGCTTCCAGTGTATGCCGGGATGCAGCAGGAGATGCAGCCGGTCTATCCGCTTACGAGCGGACTTTCGAACAAGACATTCCAGAAAGCCATCATGGCAACACGGGAGCTGATCTGTCAGATGGACGATTATGTACCGGAGGAGGTACGGGCAGAGCACAGTCTGATGGAATTATCGGAGGCGTATGAGAACATTCATTTTCCGATGAATCAGACGGTCTTAAAAAATGCGATCCGCAGACTTGCCTTTGACGAGTTTTATCAGTTCCTCTATGATATGGCCTCCATGAAGAAGACAACGCAGTTACAGGAGAATCTGCATAAGATCGTACAGGGCAAGGCAGTTGCGGATTACATATCGGATCTTCCGTTTTCCCTTACAAAGGGGCAACAGCAGGCAATCGAGGATATCTTAGCAGATATGGGTGGCGATGGCGTGATGAACCGCCTGATCCAAGGGGATGTCGGATCGGGAAAGACGGTCGTGGCAGCGGCATCTCTGCTTGCCTGTGCGAAAGCAGGGTATCAGGGGGCACTTATGGCACCGACCGAAGTGCTTGCGCGACAGCATTACGAAGAGCTGTCAGAGCAGTTTTCGCATTATGACATCCGCACAGCATGCCTTGTTGGCTCGACACCACTCAAGGAGAAGCGGAGAATCTACGAAGAAATTAAGCAGGGCGAAGTTGATATCGTGATTGGTACGCATGCGTTGCTGGAAGATAAGGTGGAATTCAAGGATCTGGCATTGGTTGTGACGGACGAACAGCACCGGTTTGGTGTGAACCAGCGAAAGAAATTATCGGACAAAGGGTATGGTGTTCATACGCTTGTCATGTCTGCCACACCGATTCCGCGGACGCTTGCCATTATCTTATATGCGGATATGGATATCTCGATCATCAAGGAACTTCCGAAGGGCAGAAAACCGATCAAAAACTGTGTGGTTGGCACGAATTACCGCCAGACGGCATATCAGTTTATTGCCGGGCAGATCGCCGAGCACAGTCAGGTCTATGTGGTCTGTCCGATGGTGGAAGAAAGCGAGACGCTCGATGTGACGAATGTCACAGAATATGTGGATACGATGCGGGCAAATTTACCTGCAGGCACACGGATTGAGATGCTGCATGGACAGATGCGGGCAGATGAGAAAAATGAGATCATGAAACGGTTTTCGGAAGGTGAGATTGACGTGCTTGTATCGACAACGGTTATCGAGGTGGGTGTCAACAATCCGAATGCAACGGTAATGATGGTGGAAAATGCAGAGCGGTTCGGACTTGCACAGCTGCACCAGCTGCGGGGCAGAGTCGGACGTGGAAAGAAGCAGTCGTATTGTATCTTCATCAATGGGAAAGAATCCGAGGAATCAATGGAACGTCTGCGTGTGCTGGAGAATTCCAACGATGGATTCTTTATCGCAAGTGAAGACCTGAAACTCCGAGGACCGGGAGATTTCTTCGGAATCCGACAGAGCGGTGATGCATTGTTTGAGCTTGCGGATATCTACAATCATGCGGATATGCTGCAGCTTGCGCAGGACATGCTCAAAAAATACGGAAAGACGATACAGCCGGTCCGCAGAAACCGGGGAGGAATCTCCGAGACCGTGTTATAGAAAAAACGCCAGATTTCCTATGAAAACGGTTGCCGAAAAGGGTAAAAAAGCATATAATAGGCACGTGTTTAATTAAATAAGATAAGAGGAATGACATGAAAGTAAAAGTAGGGTATATTACACGCTGGAGAAGAGCCATTTTCTTTACTCTGGTGGCATGTATTGTTGTATTTGGACTGGTATCTTCCGTATGTGTGAAGCTGATCGAAGCGGCACTTGTTTCGAATATGGTAAGTGTTGCGGCACTGCTTCTGTGCATCGTTGTATTTGTGCTTGTATTGAGTGACAAATGGGAACGCTTTGAGGGCGAAGGAGTCGCCGCGATTGAGAACGGGGAATTTACATATCATGATAAGAAGCGCCATATCGAGATTGCGATGGATGATATAAAAAGTGTAGATATCAAACCGATTACACTTGGACAGACAAGCAAGACGAATCTTGCGTATCTGCTCGTGATCAAGACGAATAAGAAGAAATATCAGATTGAGTCGGAGCGTGCCAGAGGACAGGCATACGATGAGGTTGACCTGCACCGGTTATATATCTGGATACAGGAAAAACGAACAAAGTAAGAGGGTTACAGGGGAAGGAAACAGGTGAAGCAATGAAGAAAAACAATAACAAGGTATGGATTGCGGTGATCGCAGTGCTGGTTGTCGTGATCGCGGCATTGATTGTCGTGCTGGTGCGCAGAAAACCGAAGGATGATGTCGAGAAGGTAACCTCCGAGGAGGCAATCCAGACGGAGACAGAGGCAGCCCCGGAGACAGCCTCAGATGCGACAGAAGCGGCAACAACAGAGGCGCAGGCGACACAGGATTGTTTTGTCAAAGTGACCAACAGCAATTCGTGGGAGAGCGCAAATGGATACAGCGGACAGCTCGATTCAACGATCACGAACAAGACAAGCGGTGCACTGAAAAACTGGGAGATTCGGATGACGGTGCCAGATAAGACGACATTAGATAGCTCATGGAATGGAACATTCAAGCTGGATGGAACGACATTATCGGTAAAGTGTTTGGATTACAATGCAGAGGTTCCAGCAAACGGCAATCTAAAGGATATCGGCGTCATTGTAACTGTGCCTTCACAGGCAGATCTGAAAGCCATCTGTGACAGCGCTGTGCTGTATGTAGATGGAAAAGAATACAAAGGAAGCAGTGCGACTTCAACAACAGAGGCAACGGAGGCAAAGGAAGAGACGAAGCCGAAGGAAAAGACAGAGCCGGAGAGCGGTACTCCGGTTGACAATCATGGCATGCTTACATTGAAGGGTACGGATATTGTTGATAAAAATGGAGACAAATATCAGTTAAAGGGTGTCAGTACACATGGTATCGCGTGGTTCCCAGAATATGTGAATCAGGATGCGTTCCAGAGTCTGCGTGACGATATGGGAGCCAATCTAATCCGTATCGCGATGTATTCCGGTGAAAATAACGGATATTGTACCGGTGGTGATAAACAGCAGTTAAAGGACCTGGTGAAGACCGGTGTGGATGCGGCAACGAACCTTGGCATGTATGTCATTATTGACTGGCATGTCTTAGGTGACCAGAATCCGCAGACCTATAAGGAAGAGGCAAAGGCATTCTTTGAGGAAATGTCTTCCCTGTATAAAAATTATGATAATGTGATCTATGAGATCTGTAACGAGCCAAACGGTGGAACAACATGGGCAGATGTAAAGTCCTATGCGGAAGAGGTCATTCCGATCATCCGCAAGAATGCAAAGGATGCCCTGATCATCGTAGGAACACCGACATGGTCACAGGATGTAGATATTGCGGCAGAAGATCCGATTACCGGATATGATAATATCATGTATGCCGTTCATTTCTATGCGGCAACACATACGGATAACATCCGGAACAAA
The DNA here is from genome assembly GCA_963659815.1 of Butyricicoccaceae bacterium. Lineage (GTDB taxonomy): Bacteria > Bacillota > Clostridia > Lachnospirales > Lachnospiraceae > Coprococcus_C. The sequence goes on along the minus strand of CAVKUW010000135.1, from coordinate 13,510 downwards.
GTGACAACGGCACTTTCTAAAGGACTGCCGATCTTCGTCAGTGAGTTTTCCATCTGCGATGCATCCGGAAATGGTGCGATTGATTACGATCAGGCAGCGAAATGGTTCGATCTGATTGATTCCAATAATCTGTCTTATGCTGCATGGAACTTATCCAACAAGGCAGAGACGTCATCCCTGATTGATTCGTCCTGTACAAAGACATCTGGCTGGACAGACGAGGATTATTCTGAGACAGGAAAATGGCTCAAAAAGCAGATGCATGGAGAAAATTGAGTAGAAAAGGAAAAAGAGTATGCGAGTGATTGCTGGAACGGCACGTAGTCTGCCGTTAAAAACGATAGAAGGTCTGGAGACGCGTCCGACGACAGACCGGATCAAAGAGACATTATTTAATATGCTGACCGGGTATGTGCCGCAGGCAAAATTCTTGGATTTATTTGCAGGAAGCGGCGGTATCGGAATTGAAGCGCTGTCCCGTGGGGCAGAGAGCTGTACCTTTGTTGAACAGGCAAAAAATGCAGCGGCATGTATCGAAGACAATCTGAAATTCACAAAACTTGCGGATAAGGCGCAGGTGCGGAAGTTTGATGCGGTAAGTTTTGTCTCATCCCTGCCGGAAATTGATTATGATGTGATCTTTATGGATCCTCCATATAGCAAGGGACTGGAGCGCAGAGTATTAGAGGTGCTTTCCACAAAGAAATTTACGACAGATACCCTGATCGTAGTGGAAGCCGCATTGGACGAGGATTTCTCGTATGTGGATGCACTTGGGTTTGAAATAACAAAAGATAAGCATTATAAGACGAACAAGCATGTCTTTTTGATGCAGAAGGAGAACGTATGAGCATAGCAGTTTATCCGGGCAGCTTTGATCCGGTTACGCTTGGACATCTGGATATCATTCGCAGATCAGCGGCGATATTCGACCATGTAATTGTCGGAGTTTTGAATAATACATCGAAAAAACCATTGTTTTCTTTGGAAGAACGTGTTAATATGTTGAAAGATGTAGTTTCCGAGATTGAAAATGTATCGGTAGAATCGTTTGACGGTTTGCTGGTGGACTTCGTCCGTCAGAAGAATACGAACGTGATCATCCGGGGACTTCGTGCCTTAACAGATTTTGATTTAGAGATGCAGATGGCACAGAGCAACCGCATGGTTGCCAAGGATGTCGACACGGTATTTTTGTCGACAAGCACGCAGTACTCGTATCTGAGTTCCAGCGTGGTAAAGGAATATGCAAGGTATGGTGTTGACCTGACTGAATTTGTTCCCGCGTGCATTATTCCCAAATTAATCGAGCGAATGAATGAGTTGGATATAAAGAGGTCATAGGAGGATTCTTAAGATGGGTAAAAAAGGCGTTGAAAGTATGATCGAGGAGATCAAGGTATACATTGAAAATTGTAAGCCAATGCCATTGTCACAGACAAAGATTTCAGTACAGAAGCCAGAGCTTCTCTCTATGTTGGATGAATTAGAGTTAAAGCTTCCGGGCGAGATTGAGCGTTGTAAGAAGATTATGCGTAACAAGGAAATGATTCTTGCCGATGCAAGAACCCGTTCCGATGCGATTATTACAGAGTCCGTAAATGAGGCAAATCGTATGATTGAACAGAACGAGATCACACGTCTTGCCAATATCCGTGCGGATGAGATTCTGGAGAATGCCAGAAATCAGGCACAGCAGATCGTAGATCAGGCTTCTGAGGAAGCAAATGAGATTCGTCTGGGTGCAATGTATTATACAAAGGACAAGCTTACAGAGATGCGTGATATCTTCCAGAAGATTCATGACATGGAGAAGGAAAATTACCGTGTACTGATCGAGTCTCTGGAGAACGATACGTATGTGATTGAGACAAATATGACAGAGATGGATACAAACATCAATATGTTCACTGCTTCTTCTAACATGTCTTATGAGGAGACGGATGATCTTGACAGCGCATTCTCAAATGAGCCAGCTCCAGCTCCGGCACCACAGCCAGCTCCAAGCTATCAGGAGGAAGCTGCTGAGGATGAGGAAGAGCCAGAAGAGGACGATGACGATATCGACGTATATGGCGAGCGTGACGAGGAAGAGGATGACGACGATGATGATTTTGATGATTTCTTAGATGAGTAAGAGATACATTGCAAAACCAGTCATACATCCACAGATACATTTGACAACGAAATAATAAATCATGGACAGCCCGGATTGTTTCGTGACCTGTAAGGTTTGGAGAAAGGCAGAGATGCCGCCAAACGAGGTACATGCAAGAATCAGGGCTGTTTTGCTTGCAAGGGGAAATGCACTTGCGGCAAGCACGGTGCTTCCCTGAGTGATCTCCAGTATGCCGCACAGGACGGTTGATACATCCTGTGGCAGATCCGGGATGGCGCAGACAAGTGCAAACAGGATGGAACAGATCATGATGTATAAACCGACATAGGTGATCTGAATGACGGATTGTAATAACAGATCGTTTGTCTGAGTGGATGTGGCTTGCTGAGATATATGTTTCGTTGGATATTCACATGTATGTTTGTGCTTATTTATAGTGTGTAAAAGAAGAAATGCAATACTCGTGACAAGCATATATGGCGTATAGAGAAGCACAAGCAGAAACCAGAACGGAAACTGATCTTGTAATACGGTGTGACCGATATAGCCAGACAGAAACATTGGGCTGATATTATTGCAGAGTGGGAGCAATATCGTGGCAGTGGATGGCTTGATATAGCCTTCCTTTGTGAAGTCAGATGCCATCTTCGCGCCGAGGGGATAACCACATAGAAGTCCGAGCAGGAATAAGACAGGAATCGCATAGGCGGCGCCTGTTTTTTTCGTGCGGATTTTCAGGACGAAGAGATTCGATAAGAGCATAAAAGGAAGAAGCAGGGGCAAAACGTCGTGAAACCAGAGCATAAGTCCGGCTCGTGCACCGGCAACCACGACCTGATTTTCCCCGATGAGTGTCAGAAGAAAAATAATCAGACAAAAAAGCATAGAAAAACTCCCATATCTTCCATAATAAAATGTATGAACGTGGAAGGTGTTATAGAACCGGGAGTTTTCTTGTATAATCATTCGGACGTGTGATGCCATAATGATTATAGTAGATGCAGTTATAAAGTTCTGTTGCGCGCAGATCGTATTGCCACATGGTGCGTGCGAGACCGGCGTCAATAGCAGGATAGGCGGAAAGTATAGCATCAAAATCTGCTTTCTTTGTGATGATCGGAATCTCAGATACTTCGTGCAACTGGCGGATCAAGCTGCTGGATTCCTTTTTCAGCGCCAATATATTTGCATAACATGCATAGCCGGATTCGATAAACTTCTGCCGGTCGGACTCGGTATACCCAAGCAGCAGATGCAGGAGTGCACGGGCAATTCGGCTTCTTGTGATATCCTTTGTCTTTACCTGTTCGACAAGTGATTCATAGTCGATCGGATATGGGGCATGCTGCAGTTTATCCGCAAGCGCAGGGGAGATATCACAGATATCTGACAGATCTGGTTCCCGCAGCCTACATGCCTGAACAAATGGTGTCAGCATCGCATCCGACAGATAGGTGTGGTCGGTTGTCTTCATGCGCAAATAAGTTGCCGGTGGCACCTGTGAGGCAAGTGCTGAAACGTCCGTTCCTTCGGTAAGGGCTGTCCGGATGGCTGTTGCGGAGCTGATCTGTGCCTGCAGATCGGTGTCATGATAGTCGTTCGAGATCCGTTTGATAAAGATCGGTTTGATATCTGCGTGCAGCTTCCGAATCGCACACAGATAGGAGAGCGCGAGTGTATTGTTTGGCGTTTCCAGAAGGGCTGCTGCCGAATCTCCGCAGATTGTGGCGATTGCCATCTGCCTAGCTTTTGGATAGGAAGCGCCGTTTTTTAATGCCTGCTTTAACGCAAGCTGATAATTCTCTGGTTCCTCAACCAGAATCTCTGCAATCTCATTAAACATTTCCTGTTCTGCCTGCTCGACGCCGAATGCCAGATAGTCGATCGCGTGAAGCTTACTTAAGATTGCGACAGCACCATCCGCAAAATCTCTGGCGCTTCCGGTCGCATATACAAATGGAAGCTCTAAACATAGATCAAAACCATCTGCAACTGCCATTTCCGCGCGCGTGTATTTGTCCCACAGAGCGATACTGCCACGCTGTAAGAAATTCCCGCTCATCAGCGCGACCGCGTGATCGGCATGCGAAAGAGACATCGCTTCCTCGAAGAGATAGTGATGCCCGTTGTGGTATGGATGAAATTCTGCGATGACTGCTACGTTACTCATATCGTTATTATACCAATCCATCTAGGATTCATCAAGGCTTGCCATCTGGGATTTGGTGGAAATGCGGTAGGCACTCGGCGTTGTCCCCACAACCAGACGAAAATGCTTCGTAAAATGGCTGTGGCTCGAAAATCCGCAGGCAATCGCAATGTCTGTGATTGGCAGATCGGTGTGTGCAAGCAGATCCGCTGCCTTATAGATGCGTGCCGTGCGTACATATTCCATCGGCGTTGTGTGCAGATAGCGCTTGAACAGTCGCTGACATTCGCGGACACAGATATTGGCGTGGCCAGCGATTTCCTCTACACTTTCAATCTCTGTAAGATGGGAAGGAAGCCACTCTAGGATCGTGCGGATGCGAAGCTCCTGTGCATCAGGCAGGGTTGCCGAGTCCGTGAGCTTACATGATTGGCTGATGTACAGCCACATATCAGAAAGCGCGTTGCGGATAGCAAGCTCATAGCCATAGTGTTCTTCTTCACAGGCAGAGAAAGCGCGGTCAAGCGACTGGAAGAATATCGCATCGTCTGTCGGATTGTAAAATGGATGAAATGCAGGACCACATTCTACGACCGGGCGGACATAACGGGTGTCGAAGATCGAACCGACGACACCCGATAGGATATCCGTATTAAACACGAGTGAATGAAAGAGGCATGGCGCATCTGAGATCGCGGTAAATGTGTGCAGGACGTTGCTGTTGATGAAGCAGCCTTGACCGGTATGCAGAGTGTAGCACTGATCGTTGATATCGACCTTGACATCGCCGGATAGAAGGGTGAACACCTCGATCTCCTTGTGCCAGTGCGCCTGTACACGCGATGCGATATAATTATGGATATCGTTGGAATTGGCGATAAAATTAAATGCCTGTGTCTGTTCCTTTAGGAACTCTTTTCCGGTCGCGTCCGTGATAACCGTGGAAACCTGACGAATCATACATATATGCCTCCTTTTGTCGTTTTTGTTATAGTATATATCGTTTCTTTGATAGCGGCAACCCCTTAAAATCAGTATAATCGAGACAGTAAAAACGTGATAAACAAAGGATTGGTATAGATTCTGACAAAAAAGCGATACAGGAGGAAAAACATGGAGAAAGAACCGAAAAGTCGCGTATTGGATATGACAACTGGAAAACCATTTTACATGGTACTGCAATTTGCACTACCGTTATTCTTCGGAAATCTGTTGCAGCAGTTTTACAATCTGGCGGATACAGCAATCGCCGGAAATATATTGGGCGATCAGGCACTCGCGGAGATCGGTGCGGTAACGGCATTATACAGCCTGATTATCAATTTTGCATTTGGCTTAAATAACGGCTTTGCCTTATCGGTCAGCCGGAGCTTTGGTGCTGGCGATAAGAAAGGGGTGCAGCGCGCGGCAAACTGGATGATCTTATTGTCGGTCGGATTTTCCGTTGTACTCACACTGGTTTCTCTGCTTGGAGAGCGTGGATTGCTGCGTGCCCTGCATGTGGCGACAGATATCCGTGCTGGGGCATCGGCATATCTGACTGTGATTTTGATTGGCATTCCGCTCACGATGATTTATAATATGGAGTCGGCGATGATGCAGGCAGTCGGAAACAGCCTGACGCCGCTATTATTTTTGTTGTTAAGCAGTGTGTTAAATATTGGACTCGATGTGCTGTTTATGGGACCATGTGCGATGGGCGTGCGCGGCGCGGCGATTGCAACGGTGCTTGCACAGGGCATCAGTGCAGTGCTCGGTTTCTTCTATATGCGGAAGCATTATGCAGATCTGCGGCTGGAGAAGGAAGCGATGAAGTTCGACAAAGCGTATGTGATGGATATGACATGGACAGGACTCAGCATGGCACTTATGAATGCCATTTACAATGTCGGAAGTGTGATCCTGCAGGGAAGCATCAATGCACTTGGCAATGTCTATATTGCGGCGCAGGTCGGTGCCCGCCGTGTGGCTGAGTTCTTCTATACGCCGGGACTTGCACTTGGCACGAGTGTGGCAACCTATGCCAGCCAGAACATGGGCGCGGGCAAGCAGAAGCGGATCGGCAAAGGCATCTGGACAGCGATTATCCTGTATGGAATCTGGTGGGTGATCGCGATGATCTTCCTGGTATTCTTCGCGGAGGATACGCTTCGGCTGATCACCGGCAGTGAGACGCAGGAAGTAATCGCCAGTGCGCTTCAGTACCTGCGGATCAGCATTCCGATGGTTCCACCGATGGCAGTGCTTGTAATCATGCGAAATGCGCTGCAGGGCATGAAGCATCTGGTGATGCCGCTTGTGTGCAGCGGACTCGAACTGCTCGGCAAGGTGATATTTGCAATCTGGCTTGTGCCGGTCTATGGTTATATCGCTGTGTGTATCTGTGAACCGGTCACATGGGTGGTATGTTTCCTGTTTATCATGACCGGTGCGTGGGTGTACCGCCGGGAATTCCGCGAGGAAACGGTGCAGGAAACATGTGCGTGAGAAATCCGGATGATGATTTTATAGATGTGGGATCAATGACGAATGGAGAATAGACGATGAAGAGCGAACAAGAAAAAACAGAATGGATGCAGAAACCGGTTGTAGTATGGCTTGGTGCGATGCTTTGCTGCTTCCTGTGGGGAAGTGCATTTCCGTGCATCAAGATCGGCTATAAGCTGTGGGATATCAATGTGTTAGATACGGCATCGCAGATTTTATTTGCGGGCATGCGGTTTTTGCTTGCAGGTATACTGGCAATCGTGCTCGGCAGCATGCTTGAACGGCGGTTTCTGAAACTGGAGCAGGGTGCAGGAGGAAAAATTCTGTGGCTGTCACTGTTGCAGACCGTCGCACAGTATATGTTTTTCTATATCGGACTGGCACACACAAGTGGCGTGAAGGCATCGATCATAGAAGCGGTCAATGTGTTTGTCGCAATCCTTGTATCGGGCTGTCTGTTCCGGCAGGAGACGATCCATGCCAGACAGATGATCGGCTGTCTGATCGGATTTGCGGGCGTCGTGCTGATCAACTTAAATGGCGTGGATTTCCATATGCAGGCAAACGGAGAGGGCTTTATCCTGCTGTCGACGATCGCGTATGCATTTTCATCCGTGTTCCTGAAGCGGTATTCTGCAAAGCATAACCCGGTGATGCTTTCCGGATATCAGTTTATCGTGGGTGGCATCATTTTAATGTTGTTTGGTCTGCTGTTTGGTGGACGACTGGGTGCTGTATCGGCATCAGCCATCGGAATCCTTGTGTATCTGGCGTTTGTGTCCGCCGTCGCTTACTCGCTGTGGGGACTGCTGCTTAAATACAATCCGGTATCGAAGGTGGCGGTGTTCGGATTCATGAATCCGGTGTTCGGTGTGATTTTATCCGCATGGCTGCTGAATGAGCGGGAGCAGGCGTTTGGGGTGCTGAGCATAATTTCTCTTGTGCTTGTCTGTGTGGGAATCTATATCGTCAATAAAAAGAAAGTGTGAAAGTGATAACCATTTGGTTTAGAGTGGATAACAAACGGAGACTTCTGCGGAGGTCTCTTTTTTATTATAGTAATAAAAAAATAAAAAACATCTTGACCTAAAGTAAGGTTCAGGTGCTATGTTATAAAGAAAAAAGGAGGAAAAGAAAATGGAGTATGTAACACTGAGCAATGGAGTAAAGATGCCAATCCTCGGATATGGTGTCTATCAGGTAACAAAGGATGAATGTGAGAGATGTGTATCCGATGCATTGAAGGTAGGATACAGAGCCATTGATACAGCACAGAGCTATTTCAATGAGGAAGAGGTTGGAAATGCGATCGCAAAGTCAGGTATTCCAAGAGAGGAAATCTTCCTTACAACTAAGGTATGGGTAGAGCATTATGGATATGAGGAAGCAAAGAAATCCGTAGAGGAATCCATGCGGAAATTAAAGACAGATTATCTGGATCTTGTACTGTTGCATCAGCCATTTGCAGATGCATATGGCGCGTACCGTGCACTGGAGGAGTTGTATGATGCCGGAAAGATCCGTGCCATTGGTATCTCAAACTTCTATGTAGACCGTATGGTGGATTTTGCATCCTTCAACCGTATTAAGCCAATGATCAATCAGGTGGAGACACATATCTTCAACCAGCAGAAGGAAATGCAGGAATGGGCAGATAAATATGGCATCCAGCTTGAGGCGTGGGCACCATTTGGTGAAGGAAGAGGCGGTACATTTGACAATCCGATCATTGCAAAGATCGCTGAGAAATATAAAAAGACACCGGCACAGGTTATGCTTCGCTGGCATATCCAGAGAGGAATCGTTGTAATTCCGAAATCTACACATATAGAGCGTATGGAAGAAAACTTCCATGTGTTTGATTTTGCACTTTCCGATGAAGATATGGAAGCAATCTCCGCACTGGACAAGGCGCAGAGCGCGTTCTTCTCGCATCAGGACCCGAATATGGTAGAGTGGTTTGTAAAGATGGTCGAAGAGAGAAAGACGAACAACGATAGCTCCAAGGAAAAGAAAAACTGGTAAAGGCAGGTAAGAAAAATGAAAGCAAAAAAGTTTTTAGGTTTCCTGACAACTGCAGTTTTAACACTCGGTCTGATGACCGGATGTGGTTCACAGGAGACGAAGAGTACGACAACACAGGCAAGCAGTGAGACAACAGAAGCTGCAACAACGGCAGCGGCAACAGACACTGAAGAAACGACACAGACATCTGCAGGAACAACAACAGATAGCGAGACAGGTAAGACACTGGTTGTTTATTTTTCAGCAACTGGAAGCACTAAGACAGTGGCAAATTATATTGCAGAGACTGCAGGGGTGGATTTATTTGAACTAGAGCCAGTGGAACCATATACAGATGAAGATCTGAACTACAATGATTCTAACAGCCGTGTATCAAGAGAACATGACAACGAGAGCTTACGGGATGTAGAGCTTGTGAAGGTAACACCGGATAACTGGGATTCCTATGATACGATTCTGATCGGTTATCCAATCTGGTGGGGCGGTGCTGCATGGCCGGTTGATAACTTTGTAAAAGGAAATGATTTCAGCGGAAAGACTGTGATTCCATTTTGCACATCTGCTTCTTCCGGTATGGGACAAAGTGACAGCCAGCTTGCACAGATGGCTGGAACCGGCACATGGCAGGAAGGACAGAGATTTTCTTCCGGAGCATCCGCATCGGAGGTTCAGGACTGGGTAAATTCCCTTGGACTTGCGAAGTAGAAATGGTATAATAAGCATTGTGACGGCTGTGTCTGAACAATCTGGCATAATGTGAAGAATTACATGGAGTCGTCTGACAACAAAAAGATTGCGAGATGGGAAAGGAAAACATTTTCATGGAATCAAAAGGTATATTGAAGAATAAGGTGTTTTTGTATCTGACAGAGTTTTTTGCGGGTATGTCGGTGATGGCTGTAGAGCTTGGAGCGAGCAGACTGCTGGCACCGTATTTCAGTTCCTCCCAGATCGTCTGGACGATCATCATTGGAACGATTATGATCGCAATGGCACTTGGAAATATCTACGGAGGAAAGACCGCAGACAAAAACCCGAATCCGGACAAGCTGTATGGCAGAATCCTGATCGCAGCGATCTGGATCGCACTGATCCCGGTTGTCGGGAAATATATTATCTTAGGAATCTCCGGATTATTAGTATTTACTGTGAACAGCAATTTCCTGATCATTGCAGCTTTCGCAGCCTGCATGGTGATTTTTTGTGTATCCGCTGTTCCTGCTTGGAACGGTGACACCGTCGCTTGTGAAGTATTCCGTGGATAGTCTGGATGATAATGGAAAGACGGTTGGTACGCTTGGCGCGTGCAATACGATCGGAAGCATCATCGGAACATTTGTGCCAACTTTTATATCGATTCCAGCAGTTGGAACGTCAATCACATTCCTGATCTTCGCAGGTATTTTGCTGGTTCTGGCGATCGTATATTTCGTAGGAGCGCATACAGGAAAGAAAAAGGTGATCGCTTCTGCAATTATTTTCGTGCTTTGCTGTACTTTTGGATATTCGGATTCTTTTGCGTTCTGGCAGAAGGATCTGACATACGAAGGAGAATCCATCTATAACTATTTGCAGGTCTATGAAAATGACAGAGAGGTTGTTCTCTCGACGAATGTGCTCTTTGGTGTGCAGTCCGTCTATATGAAGGATGATGCGCTCACGGGCATGTATTATGACTATGCGATGGCGGCACCGCTCATGCTTCCGGGAAAGAAGACCAAGGATCTGGATATGCTGATCCTTGGCATGGGAACCGGCACATATGCGACACAGTGCCGGAAATATATGGGTGATATGAATGTCGAAGGTGTGGAGATCGACGGGAAGATCACGAAGCTTTCGCGGGAGTATTTTTCGCTGGCAGATGATATTCCGGTTACAACCTACGATGGCAGAGCCTATCTGAATGCCACAGATAAGAAATACGACGTGATCATGGTCGATGCGTATCAGGACATCACGATTCCATTTCAGATGTCGTCGGTGGAATTTTTCACACTTGTGAAGGATCACCTGAAAGATGATGGCGTGATGGTTGTCAATATGAACATGCGTGGCGATAAGGAGGGTAACATCAACCAGTATCTGGCAGACACGATCGGTCAGGTATTCGCATCGGAATATATCGTTGATGTGGATGGCTCTACGAACCGCGAGCTATTTGCCACGAATCAGAGCGATGCGGTTGCTTCTCTGAAGGCAAATACGCAGGCGCTTGAAGACGGTGAGTTAAAGCGTATGATGACGAAGACAGTGGAAGAGCTTCGCCCGTACGAGAAAGGAAACTACATTTTTACAGATGACAAGGCTTCCGTGGAATTACTTGGCATGCAGGTAATCGACGAGCTGATTAAGGATGAGGTTTCGTATTATAAGGATATTTACAAGAAGGATGGAATCAAGGGACTGTTAGATTCCTTCTAAGTAACGATAAAAGGAGAACATAACGATGAAGAAGATGTTAGTTGTATATTATTCCTGGTCAAATGGAAATACAAAACAGATTACCGAGCAGCTTGCGAAGGCGACAGGGGCAGATATGGCAGAGATCGACACGGTGCAGCCGTATACCGGAAGCTATGATGAAGTGGTAGATCAGGGGCAGCGGGAAGTAAATGCCGGTTATAAACCAGAGATCAAGCCGCTTACGGTAAATATACAGGATTACGATGTGATTGCAGTTGGAACACCAACCTGGTGGTACACAATGGCACCGGCTGTCCTGACATTTTTAAGTGCGCAGGATTTCACAGGGAAGACAGTCATCCCATTTATGACAAATGGCGGCTGGCCGGGACATGTGATCAAGGATATAAAAGCAAACTGCAAGGGTGCGGAGTTCGCACATGAGATGGAGATCCAGTTTGATTCTACCGGTGGGGCACATTTGGAAACACCGGAAAAGAAAATTGCTGCGTGGATCGAAGCGGTAAAGAAAGATATTTAGGATTATAGATACAGGAGATGAAACAAGATGGAAAAGCAGATCAGACAGGCATACTTCGAGGGCGAACGTCCATTGTTTGGTGCGGAGCATCTGTCTATTCAGGATACGATTTTCGGGGAAGGAGAGTCACCGCTCAAGGAGAGCAGCGATATTTCGTTGGAGGGAAGCATCTTCCAGTGGAAATATCCGCTCTGGTATAGCAAGAATATTGCGGTGAAAGACGGCACATGGGCGGAAATGGCGCGTGCCGGTGTCTGGTATACCGATGATATGACGGTTGAACGTGCGCTGATCGAGGCACCGAAGAATTTCCGGCGCTGTCGCAGACTGACGCTCAAAGAGGTTGCCCTGCCGAATGCTGCCGAGACGCTGTGGCATTGTACAGATGTGACACTCGATCACGTGATGGCAAAGGGCGATTATTTCGCGATGGACTGCGAGAATATGAAGATTCAGGACTTCCAGCTTGCGGGGAATTATTCATTTGATGGAGCGAAAAATGTGGAGATTCACAATGCGAAGCTGCTCTCGAAGGATGCATTCTGGAACAGCGAGAATGTCACGGTCTATGATTCGGTGATTTCCGGTGAGTATCTGGGCTGGAATTCGAAGAATCTGACACTGATTAACTGTACGATCGAGAGCCTGCAGGGCATGTGTTATATTGAAAACCTCGTGATGAAGAACTGCAAGCTCGTTAATACAACGCTTGCGTTTGAATATTCGACGGTCGATGTGGAGATACAGGGCGGTATCGACAGCGTGATCAATCCGACGTCCGGTGTGATACGGGCTGATTCGATTGGAACGCTCATCATGGAGAAGGAGCGGGTAAATCCTGCGGATACAGAGATTATCTGCAAGGAGATCAAAGAGAAGAAGGATTATGCTGCAGAGTAGATTTCAGGCAGAGATGTTGACGAGTTTTACGATAATATTGCACGGTAAATGGAGAAGACGTTATGGCATATGATTTTGATAAAATAGTAGATCGTTCCAATACTAATTCCATGAAATGGAACGTGGCAGAAGGCGAGCTTCCGATGTGGGTAGCGGATATGGATTTCGAGACGGCGCCTGCAATTATGGAAGCAATCAGCAAGCGTGCGCAGCATGGTTGTTTTGGCTATACAGAGATTCCGGATGCATGGTATCAGGCGTATATCGACTGGTGGAAGGTACGCCATGATTTCACAATGGAGAAGGATTGGCTGATGTTCTGTACCGGTGTTATACCGGCAATCTCGTCAATCGTGCGGAAGCTGACAACACCAGCCGAAAAGGTACTGGTGCAGACACCGGTGTATAATATATTCTTTAACTCGATTCTGAATAATGGCAGACAGGTGTTAGAAAGTCCGCTTGTATTCGATGGAAATGCATATCATATTGATTTCGACGATTTGGAAAAGAAGCTCGCAGATCCGCAGACGACGTTGATGATTCTATGTAACCCGCACAATCCGATTGGAAAGATCTGGGACAAAGCAACACTGGAACGAATCGGTGCGTTGTGTGCGAAGCATCATGTGATCGTGCTTTCAGATGAGATTCACTGTGATCTGACCGATCCGGGACGCGGATATATTCCGTTTGCATCGGTATCTGATATCTGTCGGGACAATAGTATTACCTGCATTGCTCCGACGAAGACATTCAATCTCGCAGGCTTGCAGACAGCAGCCATCTCTGTACCGAATCCGGTGCTTCGCCATAAGGTATGGCGTGGAATCAACACCGATGAAGTCGCAGAGCCAAATGCATTTGCGGTTGACGCTGCAAT
>CAVKUW010000134.1:0-13840 GCA_963659815.1 Butyricicoccaceae bacterium | reverse complement strand
ATAATGCGTAATCCATTCAAAATGAGATGGATCAAATTGTTTGTTCGCAATAAAATGATCATGATTTCCGATGATCAGATACTTCTTTCCATTCAACCGTTCGAGAATGGCATTTGCAACTTCTCCCTTTTTTGAAATACAGAAATCTCCCAAGATCACAACCTCATCGCGTTTACGCACACGCGAATTCCACTGTGCGATCATATATTCATTCATGGCTTCGCCGCTCTCAAATCCACGACAATCCATACGGGTATTCAGATTTTCATGGCAGAAATGCAGATCTGCAATATAATAACGCATAACAGGTTCCTTTCCCTAAACAAATTATCGCGCGATTAATCTCCACCCTGCATGGCATTCCGGGCACACTCGATTCCATTTATTATTTCCTGCAGCCATTCCATAATAATTGATAATATGTTTTCCGATTGGTCTCCGGCAGGTTTCATTGGAACAGAAATTCCGCACCCATGCCGTTCCACACGCAGGACAGGTCACCACATAATGATCCATATTCGCGCCTCCTGAAACCATCGTCTCAATATTCTCCACCTTTACTTTATGTCCACAGTCCCAGCACATAGCATCATAGATTCCAAAATAATGCTCCATGACCATCGTGATCCAGACACGCAGGTAAATATCTTTTCCAGGGAGAAGATAATAAGACCCGATTCGGTTATCATTCACATAGTGATACTCCTCTTTCTGTGGGTTTTCAGCCTGCTGATCTGGATTTTTCTGCGCATTTTCCGTGAAAAACTTCCGTGCACGCTCTGATATCAACAAATCTCTGTCATCAGCGGTTTTTCCTTTCAGATATGCATTGTATTCCTGCCACAAGGAATCCAGACTCTGTCCACAATAGGCGTGTGGATTTCGATCCTGATACTCCCATTTGTCGGTACAACTATATGCATTGCTATGGAGAATAAATGAACCATCGATTGGCTGTACCTGTGACAGTTCCACAATGTATTTCTGCAAAGCGACTGTCATAAGATCAGAATACCAGCGTCTGGTTCCATCCTCTCCAGTTAAGCTATTCCGTGATCGGTATTTTGCATCAAGGCAAAAATGCTTTGTCTGTCCGCGATAGGTCATTTCCACATAAAAATCCGGTGCCAGTTTCTGCTTTGGTCTTCCACCTTCCGGGATAACCTCTTCCTGCCAGTCCACAGTATCGCCAAGAATAAATTCATGGTTATAGTAGATATCTACCTGCATCTCATCTGCTTCTATATTTCTGGAAGCATCATACAAATGTCCTTTCAGATGGAACACCGAATCCTTGAAATCTCCTTTTTTCAACAGTTGATTAATATATTTGTACAATTGTTTTTGAGAGGAATCTCCATACCCTTTCCCCTCATCATCCAAAAATTCAAATCCATAATCAACCACAAAGATATGCACCAGCTTTACCAGACACCAGCGTTCATACAACTGCTCTAATTTCAGAATTGGAATATCCTCGGTCTCATTGTAATAAATTTCCTGATCAAATTCACTCGCATGTTTCATCAACTGGTACATGGCATGGTACTTTGGATTTGAGGCAAAGATATTTGTACATCGCAGGCTCTCCCGGGTCCCCGGGATATGAGAAAGCTCTTTCGCTCTGCAAAGTCTCTTCATCCGTTGAATCAGTACATCCCACTCCTGTTCCACCTGTTTCATAAGTTCCGTGGACTGTTCCTGTCGGCGCTGCCGCTTCTCCCCTTCCTCGATCGCGAGTAACATTTGTCCGATAGATAAAGCATTTGCCCCCCAGCCGCTTTCCTTCTGTGCAAGATTCCTTAACAGCATCTTCGCAATCTCTGGTCCGTATTCGAGATAATCCTCCTGCTCGGAGTAGGTAAATCTCATCGTTTCCCTTACATTTTTCTCCCTGACTGTAATCGTGTTGATCTTAGAAATATATATGTGTAATTCATGTTTGTCCATCCTCGCTGATTTGACAGAATCTACCAATTCCACGCTTCCATTTATATCAAAACGTACCCAGTCGCTGCCATTCTTTAAATTTCTGCTTGCCGCATCGCGACGCGCCTCAGATACAACATAGTATAAAAATCGGAGCAGCTTATAATTCTTCATCCGCACCCGGATGTCCGTTCGCTGGAATTCATCCTGATTCCGGGTCAATGCACTATATACCGCATACTGGGTTGCAATATCATATTTATTCAGGGCGAGATCCGTCAGACATACCGATTGCCCATCTATGTCATGGAAAGCAGATGTATCCGCAATGTTCTTGTGATATACATTCCACGCCGGAGCCTGCTGATGTTTCCACCATACAAGTGAAAATAAAAACTCATCTTTTGGAACGACTTCCTCGCCATTTTGCATCGGATGCCGCTCCGTATCATTGACCGTATTCGTGAGCAGTTCCTTCTTTACCGTGTCAAACTGCCAAATGCGCATTGCCTTCTTAATTTTCTTCAGCGTCTCTTTATCCGAAATACTGTCTTCCTCTTGAAAATCATCCAGATATCCAAATTCCGCATGCATAATGCTCTGCAACGCACTTGCTTTCTGCCGTCTCAGATAGGATTCTATCCGATGAAAAAACTGCACGATCATCCGGTTTTCATAGATATTACGTGTCTCCTTATATTTGACAGCATGCACATCCGGATTCCCAGTAAACCGGTATTCGAGCAGACTTTTGACCGTCATATTTTTAATCCGTTGGACGGGCATCTTCACATATTCCGTAGTCAGATCCCGCTCCAGGTTTCCATGCAGCCGTCTCCAGGTATTCTCAATCTGAGAGACAAGATTCTGCATATTCCGAAGCTGATTATGCTGAACATTTTCAATAGAAACTTTGGTATGTGCCCCGGTATCCATCAGCAATTCACTTGATATCGCATACAGCTCATTGATCATCGCCTGATAATCCTGCTCCTCAATCGAAGGCAGACTCCTGACCAGAATTGTATCCATCGTACCATTCTTGTAACAGACATAAACCCGCTCCGTTCCAGCAACGGTATAATGGCTGCTGTCTACATCCTGATATCTGCCTCTTACGGACTTCCAATGTCTTGGAGGAACATAATAATCCGCTTCTTTATCCTCGAATTTCTGGTATGCTGTCTCCTCGCCAAGCATTACCGCAGACACACGTTCCCGATCTTCTTCCGTCACACATAGAATTAGATCTGCATTCTCATAAAGCCATTCTGCATCCTCACCATCCCGCTTCTTTGTGCGCAAATGGGAACACAAAACGACCTTCGTCTCCTCACCTGGCTGAAAAGGTCCAAGCTGTACGCCAAGCTCCTCTAATGCAATCTTCTGTTTTTCATTGAACTCTGAAAATCGTACCTGACGGATCGGAGCGATACCTTTTTTATCCATTGCACGAAAATTATATTGTGCATTTCCAAGTTTGATTTCTATCATGTCTTATCTCCAGTAATAGCTTTCTTCAACCAGCTCGCCATTTACATCTGCAATCATCGCAAGAAGTTTTTCCTTCGCAGACGGATATTCCCTAGTCTCAAGTTCCACCACCAGTTTCTCGGCTTCCTTCACATTGTTCCTGTCAATCCTGACCGCGGATAATATCTTGTCGAAGATCAGCCAGTCAACATCGATATCCGGATTCCACAGGAGAATCTGATTGATATAATGATAAAAACGGTTGGATACCGCGCTGATATCTTGGAACAAATCAACGATCCCCTGTATCTCCCGCTTCTTTGCAGTGAATCTCTCTTCCAGATCCTCGTCCAGAGATCCCCCTGACAGAGACGCCGGATTCAGTGGGCGGAAATTGTCCGCAGGGATCGTGCAGGACTCCAGCTTCGGAAGCTCATCCACCTCTTCCTGCAGTTCTTCTCTTGCCTGATTGTGCAATACTCCTACACGAATCGCATAGCTTCTGTCTACCACCTTCGGGCTCAAACTCTTGGTTGTCTCATCCATATTGATGGTTCCAATAAAGCGCACATTATCCGGAATCCGAAACTTACCCGGATATAACTGCTTCATACAGATATCCTTCGCCTCTTTACAATTTTCGGCTGTAATGCCCTGCTCATCAAGCTCCAGCAGACGCATGAGGTTCGCATTCTGTGTCTGTCCATACAAAGTCAGTGTCCGGTCATCCCGCGTCATCGCACTTAATACTTCTGAGAAATAGTACTCCACATGTGCAAGATTCATTTCATCCAAAACAACAAGATACAATTTGTCCGGATGCTGGTTCGCCTCGACCAGGCTCTCCAGAAATGGTGTCGAAATATACCGGTCTTCCAGCGCATTGTAATACCCTAACAGATCATGGTTGTCCGACCAGCTAGGTTGAACCGCAACTGGTCTGCACTCTGCCCCGATTGCCTCCGCAACTGCCTGCGGAAGAGACGTCTTTCCAGAGCCTGGTTCTCCCCAAAGGATCGTAAGCTGTTCCGTGTGCAGACTATCAAGAAACCGTGCAACCACAGACCGGTCATACTGCAGTCTCTTTCTCTGCCACAGATAGCTCCAGACATAATCAGTAAGTTCTTTTGCTCCCAGGCTGACAACCGTTTCTTTCTCTGTTTCCTCTGGTAATATTTCCTCCAGTGGCAGGCCATACTTTCTGGCAATGCGCTGCATCGCCTGAACCTTTTGTTCCAGAGATGCTGCAAGCTTCTCATAGTTGCCTTGTGCTTCCGCTTTCTTCTGCTCATATTCCTGATCCAGATCGTGCCGTCTTTTCTCCATCGCAGCCTCAATCCGCTGGAAGTTCGTTTGTTGCTCTTGCAGCTTCGTTGTAAGCTCCTGGCTCTTCGTTTCTGCATCCGCAATCTGCGCACGAAGCTTATTGATCTGGTCGTTCAACGCCTCGAGATTTCCAAAATCATCATAGAACCGGCAAATAACCGGCCATCTCCGATCTTCATCTTCGACATGCTCCAGACAAAGTTCAAATATATAAATTGTGGAATCTTCTAACCGGATAGCTTTTCCTTTTATCGTACTTCCCAGATAGGCGATACCTTCCATCCCCTCAAGCAGCGCACGCGTGATCACCTTATCCTTCGATGGTGAATACGGATATATTCGTACACTTCTACGTGTTCCCATCTCGCTCGCCCATTCCTCAATCTTTACTTTTCCATAGAGTAACAGTTTTTTCTGTCCATCTGTCTCCTGCTCAAATACACATTCTTCTCCAATCACGTCTTTTATGTACTGTACCTGTTTTTCACGTTCCCATGTGTTAAATTCGCCTTTTGATACAACTTCCATCTCCGGTATATATCTCCTCTTCCTGTGTTTTTCGCATTATGCCGGCTTGCGCAAGCGCAGCCGTCGCAATGCTCATTTTAACACACTTTTACAACGATAGCAAAAGCCCGCAACGCGATTTCTTTCCGACCACGCTGCGGGCTTCTTATACATAGTTCCTGTCTGGCAGTTTTATACCTAATTATATTTCCACTGTTCGCTCTCTAACTGCACATCAACCATATGCTTGTAGATACCATTCTTCTCCTTCAATGCTGACGGTGTTCCCTGCTCAGCTACCACGCCATCCTTCAATACGACGATCTGGTTCACGCCATCAACCGTACGCATACGGTGCGCGATAATCAAAACGGTCTTGTTCTGAATCAGCTTGGAGATAGACTCCTGAATCACAGACTCATTATCCACATCCAGAGAAGCCGTTGCCTCATCCATCAGGATGATTGGTGCGTCCTTCAGGAATGCACGTGCGATGGAGATTCTCTGCCGCTCACCACCGGATAATTCGGAACCATTTTCGCCGATCATAGTGTTCCATTTATCTGGTAATTTCTCGATAAAGTCCGTACAGTTTGCAAGCTTGGCTGCCGCCATAACTTCCTCGTCCGTTGCATCTTTGCGTCCGATCCGGATATTCTCCATAACCGTGTTGTTGAAGAGTGTTACATCCTGGAACACGATGGAATACAGGGAAAGTAATGTCTCCGGCTCGATCTTCGATACATCCATGCTGCCGACTGTGACAGTACCCTTCTGGATATCCCAGAATCTCGCTGCCAGTCTCGATACGGTTGTCTTACCACCACCGGATGGTCCGATCAGGGCTGTTACCTGCCCCTGCTTTGCTGTGAAGCTGACATCGGAGAGCACCTGCTCGCCACTGTCATAGGCAAATGCAACGTGGTCAAATACAATATCATATCCCTTGTTCGTCAGTGTCTCTGCACCAGTCTGCTCTTCGTGTGACAGGATCTCATCCATACGCTCACAGCTTGGCTCCAGACTGATCAGTGCTGACAGGTTCTGCAATGCAATCTGCAAAGGCTCATACATTCTTGTTACAACAAGCAGGAACACGAACAATGTCAGTACATTGATCTCTCCCTTTACAAGCAGGATACTTCCGACCAATGCAACCGTTCCAATGCCGAGCTTCAGGATCATCTGTGCGGAACATACATAAGCTGCATTCTTAAATTCCAGTACGATGGCATTTTTCTCTACGGCTTTGATCTTCTTGTTCAAGCCCTCCATGTATGTCTCTGTCATGTTGTTTGAACGCAGGTCACGGATCGTCTCCAGTCCTTCCTGAATTCCATCAAGACAGGAAAGCTTATATGTCATGGTCTTCTTCTGTACAGACTTCAGACCTTTTCTCGAAGTCAGTACGATGATAAATGCAATCGGCATCACCCATACAGCGGCAAGTGCCATCTTCCAGTTGAAGAACAACAATCCAATTACAATGATCGTTGTGGAGATCATCGAACCGATCAGCTCCGGAATCCAGTGGGAGCTTCCTGTCTCGAGCAATGCACAGTCTGACATGATCGTATTCGTCAGATCGGACAGATCCTTCTTACCGAAGAAGGAGAGTGGAAGGCGGCGAAGCTTCTCAGCAAGCGCACGTCTACGCACACCACTTTCGACATAGGTGGAAAAGAAGGTTGCTTTATACTGAAACAGGGTTGTAACTGCTACAAGTAAAAATACTACGACGATTCCACCGATAAAGAATCCAAGCTTATCCTTTGGCACCTTGCCATCGAGCAGATACGAGGTAAGCTGATACAGAAGGCCAACCGGCAGCATCAGCACAAGGTTCGCGATTGTGACTGCCACAAACGCTTTTATCATATTCTTTGCACCGTTTTCGGACAGTGCGTATTTATGTTTCAATTTCTCGATCATGCGGTTGCACCTGCCTTTCCTACCTGCCAGTTCACGGACTTGTTATATTCGTTCCACATGTGCGTGTAGATGCCATCCTTAGCAACCAGCGCATCATGTGTACCGGACTCTGCAATCTTTCCGTCCTTCAATACATAGATCTGATCTGCATTCGTCACAGTCGACAGACGGTGCGCGATCATGATAACCGTCTTATCCTTGGACAGGTTCTCAAATGCAAGCTGTACCTGTCTTTCATTGTCCGGATCTGCAAATGCAGTCGCCTCATCTAAGATCAGGATCGGTGCATTTTTAAGGAATGCACGCGCAATCGACAGACGCTGCATCTCACCACCGGATACATACGTTCCCTTCGAGCCGATCACCGTGTTCACGCCTTCCGGAAGCTTCTCGATGATGTCGCTGCACTGCGCTTTCTCCAGTGCTTCCATTACCTCGGCGTCCGTCGCATCCGGTCTGCCCATACGGACATTTTCCAGAATCGAGGTCTTAAGCAGCTTACTATCCTGAAATACATATGATACCTGATTCATCAGCTCCTTGCTGTCGATGTTCTTCACATCCACGCCGCCGATCTCGATGCTGCCACTCTTGACATCCCAGAATCTTGCAATCAGCGATGCCAGCGTCGTCTTACCACCACCGGACGGTCCAACAAACGCGATATGGGAACCCGCCTTGACGGAAAGCGTGATACCGTCGATCGCATTTGCCTTTGCCTCATCGTAAGCAAATGTCACGTCCTTCAACGCGATGGATGCATCCTTCGGTGTCTGCTTGTTTGTTGCCTCCGGAAGCTCCTTCGCATTTAACACCTCATCCATTCGATTCAATGCATCATCGACAAGCATCTGTGATTCGCCTGCATACGCAACCTTCATCAGAGTCGTTGTCAGTACTGAAGTAACCAATATGTAGAAGATCAGGTTCAATACAAATTTATCTGTGACTGTATTTCCGCCTAATGTATAAGCGGCTACGATCAATGCGGCGAAAATACCATTACAGAATACGGTAAATCCAATCATCGGAATCATCATGGATTTCGTATAATCGATCGTCCATTTCTCATATTCATCGATGGCTGCCTTAAACCGCTTGAATGAAAAGATCGTCTGTCCAAATGTCTTTAAGACCGGTACACCTCGCACATACTCTACTGCCTCGGAGGACATTGTCTCCAGCGAATTCTGATACTGCTTCATATCCTCTGCCATCTTCGGTCCCATCATCATCGTACCCATGATAAGGAATGCGAATACGGCAGGAATCAGGCTGATCAGACCAAGACGCCAGTCAAAGCTTGCCATCAATACAAGCAGCCCGATCGGTGTTGCTCTTGATACGACCTTATCTGGCAGGTTGTGTGCCAGAAATGTCTCTGTCGCTGCGGAAGAATCCATAACGATCTTCCGGATCTTTCCGGTTCCCTCTGCCTCCACGTAACCAAGCGGAAGCCGCATGATGTGATTCATCATTTCGGTACGCATATTTGCCTGCACGCGGAATGCTGCCTTGTGGGAACACATCAAAGCTGCAATATAAAGCACCATTGCAAGCAGGGCAAAGCCAACTGCCTGCCATCCATATGCTGAGATATGTGTTGCTTGGGAATAGTCCGGTCTTACTTCCAAGACCTCTTTTATGATGCGCCACACATCATAAAACGGAATCAGCGCAACCCAGGCACTGATTGCTGCCAAGACGCAGGATGCATAGGAAAAATACTTATGCGTTCCGGCAATTTTCATAAGTCTTGACAATGCACTTTGCTTTTTTGCCTTCATGACAAAAACCTCCTTGAACGTTTATTTTAAGTTAGCTTTCGCTAACCTATGTTTGATTTTTTTGGCAGTGCACATCGCTATGCACTGCCTGTTATTTCAATCCAAAAACTGCTTTCCAGCCTGCGAAATTGAAGATCCGCACGCTCTTCATAAATGCTTCCGCCTCTTCGTACGGCTTGTCGTGTGTCAGCACCTCATAAATATACTGCCAGCCGGTTCTGCAGAATACGTGGATGAAAAATTCATCCGCGGTCGCATTCTCATTTGCATACTGCTTCGCAAATATGTTGTAATACTGCTCCTCGATCGCCGCGAGCTTATCAAAGTAATCTTCATATTCTGTCCCCGCCGAATGGCAGAACAGAAGCTGAAATTCTTCCTTATACCGGTAGATATACGCCAATACCTGATCGGTTCCCTCGTTGCCCTCCTCGATGGCGTGATCCATGTCCGGGCACTCGGTTGCCTTCTGTATGCTCTGCACATACATCTCCATCAGACCATCTGCTGCTTCCTGTACGATGGCGGTGAAAAGTCCGCTCTTATCGCCAAACCGGGTATATATGGAATTGGTACTGACTCCGCATGCCGCCGATATCCGCCGCATGCTGGCATCATGGAATCCATAGGTAAGGAATTCTTCCTTCGCTGCCTGAAGCAGGGATTCCGTCACACCGGCTGTCTCACGTCGCATGAGCTACTCCTTCTCTTCGTTCGTTTGTTGCTGTTATTTATATTGTTTTATTTTTCATAACACCGTTATTATAACAGTGTTATTTTATTTGTCAATAGGGTTTAAGATAAAAAAGCAGGCTATTTTTCAAACCTGCTTTTACCAAAACTATTTTATTCTCATTTAACTGCACACCGCAGTGCTTCTATCCAACCACTACCTTCAACACAATCATCCCTGCCAGATACACGATTGCCAGCACATACACGATGCCATCCGCACGTGCATATCGAAGCGGATGCATCTTCGTTCTCGGTCTGCCCGCCTGATAACAACGTGCTTCCATGGCAAGTGCCAGATCGCCGGCCCGTCCAACTGCGGATGCAAAAAGCGGCATCAAAATCCGTCCAGTACGTTTCACTTTCTGGAATACATTTCCTGCTTCAAAATCCACGCCGCGCGCCGTCTGTGCCTTCATGATCCGGTCCAACTCTTCGATCAGAATTGGAATGAACCGGAGCGTAATCGACATCATGAGCGCAATCTCATGCACCGGTACATGAATCTTCGTAAGTGGATGAAATGCTTTCTCCAAGCCGTCTGTCAGCTCGGTCGGCGTTGTTGTGTATGTCATAAGCGACGAACCTAAAATCAGCTCCATCAACCGCACGACACGGACAAACGCCTGCATAATTCCTTCCCGGTAGATGTGAATAAACTTCCACTGAAAATACAGCACTTCCCCTTTTCCGAAGAACACATTTACGATACAGATAAATACCAGCAATATCCACACTGGCTTTAATCCCTTGATCATATACCGAAATGGCACCTTGGATATCACGATACATGCAATCAATACTACGCCTGCCACCGCAAATACGATCAGGCTTTTGCTAAGGAACAGCCCGATGATATAGAGCAGCGTCGCGAATAGCTTCACGCGCGGATCCAGATGATGAATCGGAGAATCCGAAAGATAATATTGTCCAATTGTAATGTCTCGAATCATAAATTGTCTCCTTGCTTCCTTTCATCCAATCTGTTCT
This sequence comes from Butyricicoccaceae bacterium, assembly GCA_963659815.1. GTDB lineage: Bacteria > Bacillota > Clostridia > Lachnospirales > Lachnospiraceae > Coprococcus_C. Next base: position 3,164 of record CAVKUW010000134.1, on the reverse strand, counting down.
CAGTATCAACATTTTCTCTTCCTGCAGCACTATTTTTGCAATTGCCAAGACAATCAAGTAGCTCTGTCTCACGAATCACATTCTGTGGAATCGCATAGCCGCTTGCACGCAATTTATCCGCCAACTTCACGGTTTCTGGTACATCCAGTCCACACTCCAAAAGCGTCTCCCGCTTGGCAAATACTTCTGCCGGTCGGTCATCCAATATCTTCTTTCCATCGTCCAACACGATGATCCGGTCTGCGTATTCCGCCAAGTCCTCCATACTATGTGAGATAAGCAAAACTCCAATTCCCTGTTCCCGGCTCATCCGCCGGATACGATCGAATATTTCGCGTTTTCCTTCTGCATCCAGTCCTGCTGCCGGCTCGTCCAATATGATATACTCCGGCTGCATCGCAAGCACACCTGCAATCGCCACACGACGCTTCTGTCCACCTGATAACTGCAACGGTGATGCTTGATAATATTTCTCTGGCAGATCAACAAAGCGAAGTGCTTCCTCCACACGCGTCTTGCATGCTTCCTCGGTCAAGCCCTGCTTACTTGGTCCAAATGCGACATCCTCCCACACGGTATCGCAGATCATCTGATGCTCCGGATATTGGAACACCATGCCAACCTTACTGCGCAGATAATTCCCGGAATATCCCTTTGCATGAATATCCTTTCCCTCAAATGTAACCGTTCCGCCAGTCGGTTTCAAAAGCCCGTTCAAAAGCTGGATCATAGTGGATTTACCAGAACCGGTATGTCCGGCAAGTCCGACAATCTCCCCTTTGCCAAGCGACAGACTCACATCATCCAGAGCAACCTTCTCGTACGCTGTTCCCGGGCTGTAAATATAGCTAACGTGTTGCAGGGAGAGGATATCTTTGTCTCTTTCAAGTATATCAAGTGCATCTATTTTACACTTATCTCTTTTTTCACCTGCACCCGATTGCAGATTTGCCGCACTTTCCATTGCCTGCTGCACCCGGTAAGAAAGCGGTGCCTCCATCCCCATCTCCGCAAGCAATGCATCCGCTCCGAAGAATTTCTCTGGCGTTCCATCAAATCTTACCTGTCCATCCGCAAGCAGAATCACCCGGCTCGCAAGTGCCGCCTCTTCCATATCGTGGGTGATCAGAATCACAGTCATTTCCTGTTCCTGATTCAACCGCTGTAATGCTTCCATTACTTCTTTCCGCCCTTTCGGATCAAGCATCGCGGTCGGCTCATCTAAGACAATATAATCCGGGTGCATCGCAAGGATTCCTGCAATCGCAATCCGCTGTTTCTGTCCGCCCGACAGATGATTCGGAGCCGTCTTTCTGCGCTTCCACATCCGCACTTGTTCAAGTGCCTGCTTCACACGTGCCACGATCGTATCTGACTCCATTCCCAGATTCTCCGGGCCGAATGCAACCTCTTCCTCCACACTTGCCGCCACCATCTGGTTGTCCGGATTCTGGAACACCATGCCGACGCGCTGGCGAATCTCGTACAGCTTATCCGCATCCTTGGTTCCCATCTCGTCTACCGTCACCGTACCTTCCGACGGTCGAAGGATTGCATTTAGCTGCTTCGAGAACGTCGTCTTGCCGGAACCATTTCTTCCAAGCAGTGCGATGAATTCGCCCTTTTTAATTGTAAGATCTACTCCCTTTAAGATTTCCTCCGTCGCGATTACATTTCCATCGACATCCCGCTTTTTATATTGAAATCTTACCTGTTCTGCCCGTATCACCGTCCGGTCCTCCATACTGTGAAATAAATTTATTCTGGTTCTTACTCCATCCACATCTTCTTCAGCCGTGCTTTATCCACTTTTCCGCTTGTGTTCTTCGGCAATGCCTCCAGCACAATCACGCGCTTTGGAATCTCAAAATCCGCCAGCTTCTCCTTCAACTGCTGCCGCAGATTCTCCGGCACATCCGTGCCTTCCACTGTCACAAATGCACTCACGATCTCCGCTGGCATATCCGCTTCCTTCTCCTTCGGAAGCAGAACGACCGCCGCCTCCGTGATGCCCGCAACTTCCTCCAGCGCATTTTCAATCTTCATCATCGACACCTTGCGCCCGCGCACACCGACGATATCGTCTGTCCGCCCAAGGAAATAGAAATTCCCCTGCGCATCCATCCGTCCGCTGTCTCTAAGCGAATACGGTACCGTAATATTCTCCACATGAAAGGCGTTATCCACGTACATTTCATCATCCTGTATGAACACCCGCACCTCCGGAAATGGTTTGCCGATCAGATTCCGCTCTTCCGTCATGTCCGCGGACTTCACGTACGTGATATAATTCAACTCACTTGCGCCATAATATAATGTAATCTCCGTATTCGGAAATATCTTCTTCAACGTCTCTGCATCATTTCTTCCAAGGCTCTGCGACCCCGAAATGATCGTGCGGATATTCAGATTTACACCCTTAAATACACGAGGCAGCATAAGTAACTTGGACGGAATCAGGTAAATGCCATTTGCCCGTTCGCGCTCCATCACCTGCTCCCATTTGCCCGGCAGGAATACATCCTCCGCAATCAGCGTGCCACCTGCCGCAAGCTGTCCCATATACAGATTCAGATTTCCGGTAAATGCAAGACTTCCCTGCACAAATAAACGGCTGTCCGCGTCCACGCCAAACACTTCATTCTGAATTGGGAAGAAATCCGCCCAGCTCTCAAAGCTTCGGAACAAAATCTTCGGAATCCCGGTTGTTCCGGACGTCATCACTGCCATCACCGCACGCTCCGGCACAGGCGTATCAAACAGCGGATCTGTCATTTCCAGTTTGCTGTCCGCTGGCACGATCACCGGTACCTGATTCGTTCCTGCACACGCCAGAAATAAGATCAACTGTTTCAGAATCCCTGTCTCGCGAATCGGATACAGATGTTTTTCTGCGATCTGTGGCAGACGCGCGCGTGCATCCTGCACAAGCGCATAGAGCTTTCCATATGTATAGCAATCACCGTTGATAATGATTGCGTCTTTGTCCGATGGTTGTTTTGTCAGATAATCAATATACTGCATATCACATTCCTCCCGACCGCAGCAAAATTGCATGTCCGATGCCTCCTGCTGCCGCAATGCTGCATACTGCATAGCCCGGTGTCTCCTGCAGCGCCCGGCATGCATGTATCGTAATGATACCGCCCGATGCACCATATGGG
>CAVKUW010000133.1:0-16337 GCA_963659815.1 Butyricicoccaceae bacterium | reverse complement strand
CAACATCACAAGCATTGATGCTGAGCATGACAGATCCATGCGTGAGGTATACGGCATAGATAAATCGCTACGAGAGTAACATGCTCATTAAAATGGCTCATTCCGTCTGGACAGGTGGCTCACGCCACACCGGACGGGCGGCTCTGCCGCACAAGAATATTCAATTACCACAGATTACCTGTATTTTGGTATTGAAAACATGAAACAGGTGAAAGCAGATACTGATGAGTTGTCAGCACTGCTTAGTGATTGCTCCGCAGAAGAACTGGAAAGGGTTACCCAGATGGTAAAGCTGTTTTTAAGAAAATAATCATTTTTTAGCTTTATCACGTTCCCTTTGTTTACGCTTTGCCATAAGTAAAGCACAACGTTGTGAACAGTAGATTTTACGCTCATTGCCTTTTCCTACATCAAAGAAACTGTTACAGGTAGGATTTGCACATTTTTTGACTTGTGTATTCGGTGTAAATGTAACAAACAGTTCCATATACATAGCCTCTAACAGTGATGATATATTCCAGTCGGAAGATAAACGGTTATTACTATATTGCAAATCAGGTGTAATCAAGCAGGTTTGTGAGTTGAAGATGTCTGACATACAAGTAATGGCAGCACGTTGTAACATTTCAAATGAAATTCCGGCATCTTCAATCAGCTCTTTGGTGAGTGGTTCTGAAAATGACAGACTGGATATATCTGCATTGACGGAGATGGATACTTTATCCAGTAATAGGGAAAGGATATCGTGATAGTTCTGCCAGGTGCAGTGCATCATGTCTGTTAATTCAGATTTGTCGAAGGTTCCATGTAACCACCATTCTCCGGCAGTAGCATTTACATAAAAAGTCAGTTCTTTTAAGAAGTCTCGTACATAACTATCAAACAATTCCGGATTTGATATGGTAAGGGCTTCTTCTTTTTCTTTTCGCTGTATGTATAGATACAGATAGTATGTGAATCTTTCCGTTTCGGAATCATTTTCTACCTCCGCTTTAGTTGTGTAACATAGAAGGATGGAAAGTAAAGCGTTTAGGATGCCGACAGAATCATTTTTGTCAAGGGAAGCTTTTAAAGATAACAGGCTTCTCATAGTCAGAACTTCTTGCGCAAAAATATTTACATAAGTTTCATCCGGTTCATAATTGGGAACAGCTTCAGAAAAAATAGTTTTGGTAGTTTTCATAAATATATAGTCATTGGTAGTGTTTCTGATCAATCTGTCGGATGACAACAGACCATATTTTGTACAAAAGTCAGTAATGGCTTGTAAGTCCACAGTGTCAATGGCGGCAAATTCGTAGGCGATAGAGCCTTCTTCATATGAATTGTTGGAGTAGATTGGTGTCAGCTTGCCAGGATAGAGTTCAACAATAACCATTTCTGTGGGTCCTGTATATTTAGGATAACGGGCGGGAACTTCTTTTATTCCATAAAGTCCTACCATATTACTGAAAGAAAAGCCTTTGTTAACAACCATAATAACCTCCGTGTCATATATAAAAGTATATGTTCCTATGACGAAATCCATTGTATCATAATATCAGATGATAGAAAAGTAACTTATATCACTTATTAGTGCGAAAGGAAGGAGGTGTCAGCAGAAATGGAATATCAATATACATATGATGCGAAGGAGTTTGGTAACAGGCTTCGTGCGATTCGCAAAAAGAACGGATATACGCAGGAACAGTTGGCAGATATGTTGTTATTATCTGTAGATAGTGTTTCAAATATGGAAAACGGAAAGACCACATGTATGCCGGAACATATGATGAAAATATGCCAGATCTTTAATGTTTCTGCTGACTACTTCTATTTTTCCATGGATAAGGAATTATTGCAAAAAGAAACGAGAGATATAGAAGATCTGATGATGTTGTTACAGACTTGCAGTGATGTGGATTATTCTAAAATATATCGAATAATTAAGATTATGCTGGAGTCTCCGGCAGCCTAACCCCGAATACAATTCGGGGTTTTTTCTTAAAACCCGGAATACCATTCTATTCAATCTTTTTTGTTTTCCATCTACAATATAAATGTGCTCAGGACAGCACAACAAAATGGAAGCGGCGTGCACAATGCTTTCCTAATCTATCAGAAAAGGAAGGTATAGCTAATGAAATTTTATAACGGACAGGAAGAATTAAAAGGACTTTTGTTTATGAAGTCCATGATGAGTATGAATAATGTGAAGAAGCAGGCGATTGTAGAAATCGGATATGCAATGAAGGCAGGAATTAACTGTGAAGCAGTTGCGGTGGATGACAGTGCATCTTCTTCTGTTGACAGACAGCCGATGCGTGATCTTGTGAAGACGCTTGAAGGTGGCAAATACGAAGTGCTTGTTGTTGAAGATATCTATGATATTACCAGAGAGCCGGAAGATTTGAGAGTGATGATTGACCGTATTACCAGTATGGGAGTTCTCATTTTTGATTTGGGAATCATGGGCTTAAGGTTCAATAACGATGAAATCGGATGTTAAAGGTACAGAAACGTATTCCTATATATTATTTCCTTCGGAAGTGGTAGTGTTTGACAACTGTGGAAACACGGTTGTCAAATGCCCGGCCGAGGCAGAGTCGGTGGAATACATCAGGGATTTGGTAAGTGAGGTGGCTAATAATGCAGTATGACAGATTGCAGATAGGACAAAAACTTCGTGATATGAGAAAAGGTAAAAAATATACGGTGGAAGAACTTGGAGATCGTATGGGAATTAGCGTTTCTCATGTGAATCAGATAGAAAGAGGCTCAAGAAATATGAGCATGGAACTGTTGGTGAGATTTATCAATACTCTGGATACGGATGCAAACAGTATTCTTATGGATATCAGTGATATGAAATCAGATTCCATTGATGCACAGTTAAGTATGCTCCCGGTTGAAAAGAGGGATTATCTTACAGAAGTGTTCAGATATATGATAAGCACAAGTATGGAGCAGGTGAGGATATGAAGAAAATAAAGGAACAAAAGTCGATCAGGTGTATAGCATACCTTTCCGTGTTTGGACATGATGAGCGTGTGGAAGAGTATGAGAAAAAGCAGTTGAAAAAGATTCGTGAGTATGCGGCTGCTCACAATATAGAAATCATCAGGATATTTCATAAGGATGTTCTGGGACAGGGGATTGTAAATGAGCATTTTGCAGGAATGGTAAGTAAAATCCGCAATAAGCAGGCTGACGGAGTAATCGTATTTAGTATGAGAAGCATATCTCCGTATATCGAAAATGCTTATACAAAGGTAGGCATGGTAAAAGGAGCCGGAGGCAGGGTGTTTACGGTCCAGGAAGGAGAGCTTGGCATGGTTTTAAGGAACTTTGCCGGATAGGAGAATTATGGACAGATCATATAAATTAAATAAAGGTGACATTGTATATGCTGATCTTGGACAGCATCCAAGAAGCTCGGTACAGTCAGGGGTGAGACCATGCGTGATTATTAGCTGTAATACAGATAATCATATTGCGGGTAATCCGATCGTGAATGTGTGTCCTTGTACCACAAAGTTTGAAAAGAAGAAGCGAAAAAGCCATATTCTGATAACAAAGGATGATGTGGATGGATATCTGGCGAAACCATCGCTGATACTTGCTGAGCAGACCACCACTATAGACAAGTCGAAGATTATGGGAAAAGCAGCAAGGATCGTCAGTGAAAGAGTTCTGAAGCGGATTGACAGAGCGTTGATGCAGAGATTTTCCCTTGTACTGGAGGGGGATGATGCCGGTGACATGGAATGAGAAGTACGATGTGGATATAAGGACTGTTGATCCTGATACACTTGCTGATTTGGATGATGTAAAGATAGATACATCTCTTCCGGCAGAGAAGCGAATGGAACAGTTTGTGGAGCAGATTAAGAATCCGTTGTGTTACAAGAAAGATGGAATTATTATCAAGAATGTTTATAAAAATGGCGGTGCAAAGCTGGAAGACTGTTTCAGGGAAATCGTAATGACAATGTGAAATTTGTGGTGGAAATTATCACAGAATTATGTTAATCTGAATGCAAGGACTTAAACTCCTGCATTCGGATTAACAATAAAAGTTAATCAGGGAAACGCAGGATATCATTCAAACCCCATATTTATTTTGTTTTTCTTGGTTAATACTAAGAAATGGAGAATAAATTATGGCGAGTACAATTCAAAAAATCTACAAGGCAGCCATTTATCTTAGATTATCAAGAGAAGATGGTGATGTTGCTGATGGAAACAAAGAAATCAGTAACAGTATTGCCAATCAAAAAGAACTGGTCGTGGACTTCTTAAAGTCCCACCCGGAGATAACCGTGTATGATACATATATTGATGACGGTTACAGTGGTGTTAATTTCGACAGACCGGGATTCCAATCAATGATTAAAGACATAAGAAACGGTATGGCAGATTGTGTCATTGTCAAAGACCTTTCGAGATTTGGGCGTAACTATATCGAATCAGGGCGTTACATTGAGAAGGTATTTCCGATGCTTGGTGTCAGATTCATTGCGATTACGGACAATTATGACAGTGATACATCGGAAGACGGCTATGGAACCAATATGATCATTCCGTTTAAGAATCTGGTAAATGATGCGTATGCAAGGGATATTTCCATCAAGGTGCGTACCAATTTACAGATTAAGCGTAAAAACGGGGATTATATCGGTAATTTTGTTGTATACGGATATCTGAAAAGTCCAGAGAATAAGAACAGGCTTATAGTGGATGAATATGCTTCTGAGATTGTGAAGGATATCTTTACAATGAAGATATGTGGTATGAGTCAGCAGGCAATCGCAGACAGGCTGAATGCTGATGGTATCCTTTGTCCTTATGAATATAAGAAAAGTCTTGGTATCCGTATCAATGATAATTTCAAGAAGAAAACGCAGGCTTTATGGAGCTATAATGCAGTGCTTCGTATTTTGAAGAATGAGATTTATACGGGAACGCTTATTCAGGGGAAAAGTACTACTCCAAATTATAAGGTAAAAAAGAAGATCAATAAGCAGGAAGATGAATGGATAAGGCATGAAGACAGTCATGAAGCCATAATATCCAAGGAAGAGTTTGATATGGTGCAGGAGCTTTTAATCAGAGATACCAGGGTGTCACCGGACTCTGACTCCATATATCTTCTGGGTGGCGTTGTGTATTGTGCGGATTGTGGCAGGGCAATGATTAGAAAAACGGTTCCGGCACATGGAAAAAAATATATTTATTATGTGTGTTCCAGCAACAAGAAAGATAAAAATGTGTGCAGTAACCATCGCATTGCGGAAAATAAGCTGACTGACATGGTGTGTGAAAATACCATATATCAGGTCAATCTTGTTCTTGAATATGCAAAGGAACTGGAGAACATAGAAAAGGCTGCTTATATGAAGGCAGATGTAGGCAGGTACGATAAGAAGATTGAGAAAAAACAGGAAGAATTGTCCAAATATCAGACACGTAAGCTCAATCTCTATGAAGATTATAAGGAAGGAATCCTTGATAAGCAGGAGTATATGATGTTTAAGTCAGATTATGATCAGAAAATCGAAACTGCTACACGGGAGATAGAAGCGTTTGAGGCTGATAAGCGGATGATTCTTGATAACAAGAGTCAATCGCAGGCCTGGATTGAGGAATTTAAGAAGGTTGGGCAGATAACAGAGCTTACAAGGAATGCATTGGCAATATTGATTGATAAAGTGGTGGTATATTCTGCTGACAGGGTGGAAATCAGATACCGGTTTGAGAATGCGTTTGAGACTATGAAGAAATATGTGGATGCATATTCAGACAGAAATCATTCGGAAAGTGAGGCGGTGTAATATGGCTAGAACGAGTAATAGGGCAGCAAATCGTGAACTGTCTGTAATAGGAAGGAGAGGACAGGCGGCTGCTAAAATATATAAAGCAGTAATCTATGCAAGATTATCATCGGAGGATGACAGGAAGATTGCCGGTCACACGGTAGAAAATCAGATAGCTCTGCTTAGGGACTATATTGATGCTCAGGATGATATGAAATTTGTTGAATGTTATTGTGACAGAGGTTTTTCGGGTACAAACTTTGAACGTCCGGATTTTATGAGAATGATTGCAGATATGAAACTTGGAAAATTTAACTGTATTGTAGTAAAGGATTTATCCAGGCTGGGAAGAAATTATCTGGAAGCAGGTGATTATTTAGAAAAAATATTTCCTATGTATGGTATTCGTTTTATTTGTGTATCGGATGGTTTTGATTCACTTTATTCCAAACCGATGGAAGATGGAATGCTTGTGCCTTTGAAAAATCTTATTAACGAGGCGTATGCAAAAGATATATCAAAGAGAATATCCATATCAAAAGAGAATCAGCAGAAACGAGGCGAATTTATTGGAGCACAGCCTCCACTTGGTTATTTAAAGGACCCGGAAGACTGTCACCATCTGATTCCGGATCCTGATGCAATGCAGTTAATCAAGGATATCTTTGCATGGAGACTGGAAGGAAAGTCGGTCACAGCGATTGCCCGTCATCTTAATCAAGCAGGGATACCTTCTCCGGTACAGTACAGAATACAAAAGGGTATGGAGAAGAACCCTAAATATAAAGATGTGCGTTGGGATAGTTGTAGTGTCGGTTGCATTCTGAGAAATGTTGCTTATATAGGTGATATGGAGCAGGGGTATCAGAAAGGGGCTTTGTATAAAGGGATTCCTGACCACAGACAGAAAAAAGAGCAGAGAATATGCGTAAAGGGGACACATGAGCCGATTGTAGACAAGGTGACATTTTATAAGGTTCAGGAACTGATGGATGAAGTGACAGATAAACACAAGCAGGTGCAGGATAAATATAAGCACCTTCACAGGAAAGAGGATGTGTTCAAAGGTCTTTTATATTGTGCTGACTGTAACTGTAAACTATCTTTTTATAGAAGAACCGTGAAGCTTCCAAGTGGATATTCACATTATTATACGTATCTTTGCAGGAATACTCCGTATCGTGAGGAATGTACCAAGAAAAATATGAAAATGGAGAAGCTGGAAGGGATTGTAAAAGATCTGATCAATCTGCATATCAGTCTGTATTTGGAACGGGAAGATATTCTCAGGGAACTAAATGGACGAAAGCCTGTGACCGGGGAAAGAAGCAGGTTAGAGCAGAAAAGGAAAGAAATGCTTGAGGATATGGATGTTATTGAGACAAGGATCAGAAATCTTTATGAAGATCTGAAGGATGAAACCATATCAGAAGCAGAATATTTGTCTCTGAAAAGGGATTATGTAGCAAAGATGGAGCAACTGAAAAAGAAGTGTGAGGAAACGGCTGCTTCACTTAGTATGTTAAAGCCTGATGTGAAGGTTTCTGTTGAAGTATCTGATAATATGGGTAAATATAGTGGCTTTACAGAGCTTACACTGGATATTATTAAAGCCTTTATTAAGCGCATCACTTTTTTCGGAGACAACAGAATTGAAGTGGAGTACACATTTTCCGACCAGTTACAGTTATTGGATAAGGTGATAGAAGAAAGGAAGATGTTATGCGGGATAATATAGCTACAGAAGAAAGAAAATATGTTATCTGTATGTATATAAGGCTCTCGTCAGAGGATGACGATATAAGGTACAATGAAATGAAGGATGAGTCCAACAGTATTACTGCGCAGCGGAGAATGTTGTATGATTATATCAATTCCAAGGTCGAATTTAAGGACTGCACGGTATTGGAGCGTTGTGATGATGGTTTCTCCGGTACACATTTCGATAATCGTCCGCAGTTTGTGGATATGATAGAAATGGCGAAGAGAGGAAAAATTGACTGTATCATCGTGAAAGATTTTTCGCGTTTCGGAAGAGATTATATCGAACTGGGCGACTATATGGAGCAGTTCTTCCCGGTACTTGGAATAAGATTCATATCTGTCAATGACTGCTATGATAGTGATATGCTTGATAATGGTGAGATAGGTGGTCTGGATATTTCCTTTAAAAATCTTATTTATGATTATTATGCAAGGGAAACTTCCAAGAAGGAAAAGCTTGCATGGAAGAAATCGGCAGAAAGAGGAGATTACAGGGCTTGTGTTACCTTGTATGGATATAAAAAGTCCAAGGATAACAATTTCAAATTAGAGATTGATCCAGAAGCAGCGGCGGTTGTGAGGGAAATATTCAGTATGAAACTCTCTGGGATGTCAAGTACGGAGATTGCTGCAAATCTGAATGCAAGAGATATCTTGCCACCAACGGAATACAAATATCATGCAGGCGATAAAAGAGCAGTAAATTCCAATACAAGAAAATGCTACTGGGAAGCTGGTGTGATTAATGGCATTCTTCAGAATGAAAAATATGTTGGAGATATGGTTCTTTTGAAAACAGAGGTAAATCGTGTGACAGGTAAGCAGGTAAAAAGGGCAAAAGAAGACTGGGTTACGGTAGAAAACACGCATGAAGCTATTGTAAGCAGAGAGGTGTTTCATGCTGTGGCAAAATCATTCAAAAGAATTAATCGTAGTTTGGGAAAGAGTATTAACATATTCTGCTGTTCCGGTTGTGGGCGAAAAATGAATGTATGCAGAGGAGCTATTTTGAAATGCCGTATCAATGCAGTTATGGAAGAGAATAAGTGCGTAGAGACAACTATTTCAGTGAAGAAGGCGGAACGGGCTATTCTTGCAGATATCAAGCATAAATACAGGATATTTATAGATATGAAGTCAGAGTTGGAAGATGAAGTCCGGGGGAAAATAAAATCCCTTGATGAGAGAATTGTGAGTATCACAAAAACTTTGGATTATATTGATTCTGCATGGAAAAACATATATAGCGACTATGCAGACAGAAAAATTTCCAAGGATGAATATCTGCTACAGTCGAAGGAACATAAACAGAAGATACAGGTTTTGACGGAAGAACTGGAAAAACTGAAATCAGAGAAAAAGCGGAAGGAACCCGATGCATCGGCTGATGTGGTAGAGTTGCTTTTGCAAAAGTTTTCTGAGGCAGAAGAACTTACAAATGAGATTAAATCAGCGATGATTGAAAAGGTTCTGGTGTATGCGAATAATGCACTGGAAATTTACTGGAAACCGGATTTTGCAAAGTATTTTGAGAATACGGAACTAATAGTCAGAAAGGAGAAAGCAGCTAATGAGTGAATTGATGAAAGCACCACGTATTAAGCATTGGATACATGTGTTGCGTGACGGAAAAATGGTATTTGATAAAGAGACAAATAAAGCGATTGATAAGGTGTTTGAGCAGATACATCTGATTGCACCCTGTGGAGATGATGAAAGAAGGGATATATGGTTAAAGGCAGAGCGTGGTACTGCCGAGGATTACGATGATTATGAGTATCTCAAGGGCGAAGAAATCGTTGATTCCTATGAGGATTTTCTTAGAATGTGGCAGGAAGAATACCCGGATGAAGTGAGCTGGTTCCACCTTGTAACACTTGAACGGGATGACTACAGGGCAATCTTCTTGGGAAGAGAGCTGATCTATCAATCGAGAGTTTATGAAAAGCACGAAGCTTATGAATATGGACTGAAAGAACTGTTTGTATGGATGGAGTCAGCGGTCAAAAATTGTATTGAAGAATTACAGAACGGAACTTATAATAGTGATGTGAAAAATAATCTGGCATTCAGACAGAGAACAGGAACTATTTCGAGAAAAGATTACTGGGAGTTGTTTCCTGATATTCAAGAGTCTTATCTGGCTGACATATCAGATGAAGAAATACAGTTATTCATAAGAAACATAGAAGAACAGAAGGATGGGGAGCCTGTCGGTTCCTACCTTGCTGATATGACAGCAGGAAAGTTTTATGAATACTGTGCCATTGGCTATAAAGCAAATCAGTATGAGCATCTTGAAGGGCTTACTGCAAAAGAGCAGTATTATAAAAAAGCAGATGGCAGGGATGAAGGCTTGTCAGAACTGAATATCGACTCTGTGGAAGAATTTGAAGCTTGGTATCATGACAGACATCGTGGCGGTGGTCATCCTTGGGAAGTATGCAGAGGTGGAAATTCAACTCACATAGATTTATATGTAAGACATAATGAACATGGTTTCTTTTTATCTGTAAAAGGAAAGGCTTGGACCCGTTCCATAGAAGCGATTAAGTTCTACAATGCATTAAGAGCAGAGGGTGTGGCAGTTTATCTGCATGATGCGAAGGGTATTACGGACAGGCTTCTTGGAAGGGACAGAATCGGAATTGTACCAGAACGTGTCATTCCTGCATATTGTGAAGCTTGGTTTCCTGGCATGAATATCCTTGATTTTATGAATCTTCCTTATGAACAGGATGAGTATGAGGCTATGCTGCCAAAGATTACTTGGCTTGAGGAAGAACAGCAGGAACTAGTTGAGAAATAGCGAATTAGATAATATAATAATAGGCAGAAGTAGTCGGATATAAACTGACTGTTTCTGCCTATTTTGGATGAAAAAACACTGCTGAAATAATAATATGAGAATAACTAAGATGTATATATCAGCAGACCGAATCAGAACGTGAGGTATGTAAATGAATTACGAAATAGAATTTAAAATGATAGAGATAAGAGATTTATCAAAAATACAAAGGAATAAAATAGTTCAAGATGATACTTTTAACACGAAGATAGAGCAAACTGAAGACGTAGTAGATGAATATTGCAGAGAAATAATGGATCAGGTTGAAACTTTGATGGAATCTGATTGTAAATTAATATATAACGGCTGTATAGATAGAATAGGTAATTTTGTTTTTGCTGTACTACATGATGATGTTGAATATACGGTAATTATGCAGATTGATACATACGAATGGAACAGACAGCTTACAATTAAAATAGGTTATTCCCAGATTCGGGTTGGAATACCAGTACCTAAAATGTGTGATAGGATAGTAGGATATGATATTTTTTTGGAAAAATTGAAATTATGCATTAAAAATGCATTGATTAGAGATTGGTATAAGTGTGTATGGATAAGGGATACGCAGTCATTAGAACTATCAAAAGAAGTGTATTCAGATATATACATGGCAGAAAATGAACTTCGTGCGTTTGTGAGTAGGGTTATGACAGGATATTTCGGGATTGATTGGCATGATCGACCTGAATTTTATAAATTAAATGCAAGTATTCAAGAAAATGCTGTTAAGGTAAAAAGGAATGTGCCCAATTTTAATAATATAGATGTTAATCTTTATACTGCAACATTAGAAACATTAATGGAAACAGTAAAGTCAGATATTTATTCCGATTCAATGCAGGATAGTCTGGAAATTCAAAGAGAGATTAAGGGGAGAATATTTTCTACTACGCAACTTAATAAAATGCAGTCTACATTGGATTTTTTGAAGAATAGATATGTTAAAAAGTACAATATATGGGAAACACTATTTAACCCCCTTATATCAGATCCGATTGGATGGGAGAAATTGCTAACGGCTTTCATTGATAACAGAAATCACGTGGCTCACAATAAATTACTGGATTATTCGTCTAAAGAGACTATGTTGCTAGATACAAGGAAATTTATAAGGATGATTGAAGAAGCAGTTGCAAAATTTGATATGGAAAACTGTTCTGAAGAAGTGGAGGAAACCTTGCAGGCGGTTGCGGATCAGCAGGAATATGAGAGAGAAGCTCAAATGGAGATTATTGAATCTGAAGCAGGTGTAACGATAAGAAATAAGGAAAAAATCTTAAAGCTGTTCCAAGATACTATAGATGATATTTATACAGATGCTGTAGATAAAACATATTTTGACGAAGGAATAGATACAGATGGGCACAATAATTTGCATGAGGGTCTAGAAGAACAACTATTGTTGTCGATAACAGGAAAGAGGAATAACAAGTTAGAGGTATATGGTATTCTTGATATTGATGATTCAGAAGGAGCAACAAGTGTATTGGAAATCAGAGTATATGAGTCAGACGATAATATCTTGAATAAGACACTTGAATATGTGAATGGTGAAGCAGAATATAATTCTGAACAGGCGTGTTATATGTCTGTGGTTATGGATTCATATGACGATAGCTGTGTTGATAATATCAAAAGTGAAATAGAAGAGTTTATTATAAAACAAAGAGAAGATGAAGATATAATGTACTATGAGGAAAGAAGAAAGGCGGAGGAAGATTGGAAAGCGGAGGCAGCAGATGTTTTAGAAGAAAATTAGATTATAAAAAATAAAATTTTTTGTTAGTCCCTACTTGACAAAATCGGGAGTTCGTAGATGTGGCAAGTCATCCCTGATGAAAACAATTATAGAAGAATTAAAGGAGCAGGGAATTGCAGATACGAATATAGTTATGATCGATTTGGATGCAAAAAATTACAAACATATAAAGGCTCCCGATTTGTTGGAAAATGAGATAGATAAATATAGTTTGGTTCAGGGTATAAAGTATGTCTTTATTGATGAAATACAAAATGTAAAAGGCTTTGAAGAGGTGATAAATGCATATCGTGGGGAAGGAGATTATTCTATATTTATCACTGGCTCGAATTCATATCTGTTAAGCGGGGAACTGGTTACAAAATTAACCGGTCGATATGTTGAATTTGAAATGATGCCATTATCGTTTGAAGAATACATTGATATGAAAAAATTCCTGGGAAAGAATATCAATCCCAATATTACACAGGAATTAGATTTGTATTTGATGGAAGGCGGGTTTCCTAAAACGTTGTTCTATGACAATGCGGATGATAAAAGAACTTATATAAGAAGTGTTATAAGTGAAATATTGGAAAAAGATATAAAACGCAGGGTAAAGATAAATAATATATCAGTATTTGAACGCGTGCAGACATATCTTATAAATAATTATGGAGCAACGACCAGTCTGACAAGTATGTTAAAGGAATTGCATAAATTAGGGATGAATATAAAAAGGGAAACGCTGAATCGTTATATTCAGATACTGATTGATGCAAAAATATTGTATGAATGTAAACGATTTGACTTAAAATCAAAGAAATCAATCAGAGGAGAACAGAAATATTATTTATCTGATTTGGGATTTTATTTTGCAACCAATACGGATAATAGAATCAATTATGGACCTGCACTGGAAAATATAGTGTTTAGTTATGCAAAATCGAAGGGATATGCAATTAGTATTGGAAGAATTGGAAAGCTTGAGTGCGATTTTATTATGCGGCGCCAGATGATGGAGTATAGCTATGTTCAAGTATCAATGACAATTATGGCAAGTAAAGAAACAGAGGACAGAGAGTATTTTCCGTTAGAGGCTATTCATGATAATTATCCGAAATATGTGTTAACGAGAGGCGATATGATTCAGAAAAGAAATGGGATAATACATGAGAATATTCCCGAATTCATGGCAAACGGAGAGATGTTTTAATTCAAAGCGAAGAAATATTACCGTAGTTTAGAAAATGTTTAGATTATACCCACCTGTAATTTAAGATTATCCTGTATCTTAATAGAAAAAGCAGGAGGCGGTGTGTGATGTTACAGAATTTGGTCGCGATGGAAGCAGATATTTTATTATGGATTCAAAATAATATACGGAATGATGTGTTGACTCCGATTTTCAAGTTTATTACGACACTTGGAAATGCGGGTATGATCTGGATCGTTCTCTCTGTGGGATTGCTGATCCCGAAGAAGACAAGGCGCGTCGGTGTGCTGGCGTTAGTTTCGCTTGTTTTCTCGGCGTTGATTGATAATGTGATCTTGAAGAACGTTGTTGCGCGGACAAGACCGTATGATGTAATCGAAGGACTAACCAGTCTGGTCGGTGCGCAGAAGGATTATTCGTTCCCATCCGGGCATACCGGAAGTGCCTTTGCGGCAGCGGTTGTGATGTTCCGGGGACTGCCGAAGAAGTATGGGATTCCGGTTTTAGTCTTTGCGTGCCTGATGGGATTATCCCGGTTGTATGTCGGCGTGCATTATCCGTCGGATGTGCTGGGTGGAGCACTGATCGGTACGGGTATTGCGCTGCTCACTTATTGGTTAGGAACACTCGTGATGGAGAAAAAGGCATAGGAGGGTGATGCACATGACAATGAAAAAAAGAATCTTTATCTCGAATACGGCGATGGTGCTCATCTCTCTTCTGATTTTATTTGGAATCGGTGGTATGTGCGTCGGATTGTTCAAAGAAGAGATCATGAAGGTTGTGGAACAGAGCGCGGAGCTTCCGGATACCATGACTGATGTGGAACAGCTTTTGCAGAAGCAGCAGGAGACACCGACGACATGGGAGGTGTTAAGTGAATCGCTTTCTGATTACAACTTTGAACTGTATGTATCGGATGCAAAACATAAACAGGTCTATTCGAATCTGCGGCACAGTGAGATGGAATGTATCGAAGAACTGGAACATGGCGAGTTCACATTAGATAAGATCAAGCTGTACAGCATGGAGGGCGTTGCGATCGCCCGTTGCGTTGTGTCACTGACTGATGGTGATTACAATGTATATGCCACATATTATCCGAAGGAGGATTCCTTATGGGGCATTGATAGAGGCGTCTTCGAGATGTTCGTGATCGTATTTATCATCGCAGGAATTATCATCATAGCCGGGCTGCTTCTATGCTGTCAGATTTTCACGAAGTTTATGATTAAGCGGATCATGCGTCCGGTTGATGAATTAAATCAGGCGGCAATCCGTGTGAAGGACGGGAATCTGGATGAACCGATCGTGTATGCATCACACGATGAATTTGAAGAGGTCTGTAATACCTTCAATGAGATGCAGAGCAATTTGAAAGCAGGCATGGAGCAAAATGCGAAATACGAGAAGGCGAGAACCGAGATGGTATCGGGCATTTCCCATGACCTTCGGACACCGCTGACCTCAGTCAAGGGCTTTATCAAAGGCATGCTCGATGGTGTCGCAAATACGCCGGAGAAGAAGGAACAGTACCTGAAGATTTCCTATCAGAAAGCCTGTGATATGGAAGTGCTGCTGCAGAAATTATTTTTCTTCTCGAAACTTGAAACTGGGAATATGCCGATCTTCACAAAACGGGTCGAGCTTGGAACATGGGCGGAAAACTACGTGGAGCAAAAACAACTGGAAAGTGAAGAAAAAGGATATGAGATTGGTTCAGACAGAATGGACGACACCTGTTACAGCATGATTGATGGCGAGCAGATGAAACGGGTGCTGGATAATCTGTTGGAAAACAGTCTGAAATATGCGGACATCCGGCCGTTGCGTATCCGTATTTCCATCGAGAAGCAGGATGGACAGGTGCATGTGATCTTTGCGGATAATGGCGCGGGCGTGGCAGAGGAGAAGCTGCCGCATGTGTTTGAACAGTTTTATCGTGGCGACGAAGCGCGGAACAGCAAAAATGATGGCAGCGGACTTGGACTATATGTATGCAAATATATCGTAGAACAGCAGGGCGGTACAGTCAGAGCGTACAATGAACATGGATTTGTTGCGGAGATGACTTTCCCGGAAGCAGAAAAAGAAGAAAGGACAGAGACAGATGGCGAAGATATTGATCGTTGAAGATGATGAGGAAATTGCATTGCTGGAGCGGGATTATCTGGAAGCAAATGGCTTCGAGGTAGATGTCCGCGCAGATGGAAACGGGATCACGGATCTGGTTTTACATGGTGGGTATGATCTGCTGATCTTAGACCTCATGCTTCCGGGCATGAGTGGCTATGAGATCTGTCGTGCCATCCGGGAGAAGGTAGATTTCCCGATTCTGATGGTGACAGCCAAGACGGAGACGATCGATAAGATCCGCGGACTTGGACTGGGTGCAGATGATTATATTACAAAGCCGTTTGATCCGGCAGAGCTAGTGGCGCGGGTGCAGGCACATTTGAAGCGGTATGAGCGGCTGACACATGCTGCACATGAACAGCAGTCGGAGGAACCACCGGTGGCAGAGCAGGTCATTACGATCGGCGATGTTAAGATCCAGACCAAAAGCTGGAAGGTGTACAAAGGCGAAGAAGAATTGAAGCTTCCGCACCGGGAGTTTGAACTGCTGAAGTTCTTAGCCTTAAATCCGAATATCGTATTCTCCAAGGAAACCTTGTTTGAGAAGATCTGGGGCTATGATTATGTCGGTGACAGCGCGACTGTCACCGTACATATCAACCGGATTCGTGAGAAGATCGAGGATGATCCGAAGAAACCACAGATCATTGAGACGGTGTGGGGCGCCGGATATCGTCTGAACATGTAAATTATAATTAGAAAGAAAAGATGTGAATACCTATCGTAACAATTATGTTGCGGTAGGTATTTTTTATTTGTCGTTTAGGAAATATTTAGAAATTCTCTTCGGTTCTGTAAGAAGTGTTTCGTATGATAAGAACAGTTAAAGGAGGAAAC
>CAVKUW010000132.1:0-2791 GCA_963659815.1 Butyricicoccaceae bacterium | reverse complement strand
ACCTTTGCAAGCCAGAATTTTGGTGCGGGCAAGTATGACCGAATCCATAAGGGTATCAAAGACGCGGTTCTGATTGCCATCGGCTGGAGTGCCTGTGCGATCCTGATCGTATTTGCCATTGGAAAATATATGGTGAAGTGGCTGACTGGAACATCCGATGCAGAGATTATAAGTAATGCGCTTATGTACATGAAGATCAATATTGTATTCTTCCTTGTATTGAGTGTGTTGCTTGTATTGCGAAGCAGCCTGCAAGGGGTAGGAAGGAAAGTTGTGCCGGTGCTTGGAAGTGGCGTTGAGCTGATTTTGAAATTCGGTGCCGTGAATATTATAACAAACCGCCTTGGATACTTTGGAGTCTGTATCCTGGAGCCGATTATCTGGGGCATATGCGCAGTATTGGTATTGGGTGATTTCATTGTATATCAGAAAACAAATAAAAAGGTTCACGCAGTGCAGCCGGTGTAAGTGGCTGCAGATATAGATAGAGATGCAGGAAGGGCTTCCCGTAAAAGTGGGAAGTCTTTTTTGTTGACAAAAATATATGTCTATCGTAGTGTATACATAGGGAGACGAGGTACAAAATGGAATATAAAATATTAGTCGTGGATGACGACAGATCAATTACAAATCTATTGGCAACCGAACTTGAACAGGCTGGATATGTGGTATCTGTGGCGCATGATGGAAATGCAGCGGTTGCAAAGAATCAGACAGAACAGCCGGACCTGATCATAATGGATGTGATGATGCCAGATTGCAATGGCTTGATGGCGACGATGAAGATTCGGGAATACAGTAACGTTCCGGTACTTATGCTATCTGCGAAGGTGGAGGGCAGTGACCGGATTCTTGGATTGGAAGTTGGTGCCGATGATTATCTCGTAAAGCCATTCATGAAGCAGGAGTTACTGGCGCGTGTGAAAGCATTGCTTCGCAGGTATGATCATTTTGGATCAATACGGGAGAATGCAAAGCATGAGATTCTGACATGCAGGGATGTGGAACTGAATACTGCAACGAAGGAATTTGTTGTGCGGGGCGAGCTGGTGCATCTGACTGCGACCGAATATAAAATTGTAGAATATCTGATGAAGAATGCCGGGATTGTTGTATCAGCGGAACAGATTTATCAGGCGGTTTGGAAAAGTGACGCCTACTCTGTGGAGAATACAGTGATGATACACATCAGCCGAATCCGGGAGAAGATGGAGATCAATCCGAAGAAGCCAGAGTATATACAGGTTGTATGGGGGATAGGGTATGTTTTCAAAAAATAAAAAGTGGATGGTACTGATCCTTCCGTTGGTGACGGCAATCCTTTTGTTCCTTAGCTGCTTTGCATATCGGAAAGCCGAAGAAAACAGCCAGACAGCGGAGCATATGTATGCGGTACAGCCGACGACAGAACCGACAACGATGGAAATGCGGACAACAGAAGCTGTGAGTGATGGGGATGTAAATGGTGTGGCGGCGGAAGCAAATGATCCATCCTATGCGGCAGCTGTCCTGGAATATACTGTTGCACAGGAAGATCTGAAGAAGGTACAAACGAATGCGAGAAATTACAGGATCGTTTTTGTATGTGCGCTCGTAGCGGGGATTGCAGCGTGGATTGGGAGCTTTGTTGTATTACACAGGTATCTGGTTATATTGGGCGTAGAATTGGATGTCTTAGTTGAGACAATGGCAGTGTATCAGGTTATCAAATGGGATGTGACAGCATGGATATTCTGGGTGATATTATTTTTGCAGCTGTGGATGAGTGTGTATGCATGGCATGATCTTGTGACATGGGTGCGGCATGGTTGTTCTACGGATGCATCAGTCGTTTTTCGGATCGCGGACACATTAAAGAAGCAGACAGGACATGGATATGTATTTCTGGTGTTTGCAGGCGGCTGGTTCACGGTGTGCACCATAGCTTTTTCCCTGATGGTAAATAGAGCAGCACATAACTGGATTTTGACATCTGCATATTTTCGCATGGCAATGATTATGTGTGGATTCTGTATGCTGACAGCGCTTCTGGTTGTGATTCGATATGTGCGGGCAGTGGCACATATGGAGAACCAGATCGGACGTTTGCATCAGGGATTGGAGCCGGAGTTAAGGAAGGATATTTACGCAGACACAGAGTGGATGCTGGCGGACTTGAAGCATGCGCGTGATCAGGCAATCGAAAAGGCGGTCGTCAGCGAACGATTTAAGGTGGATCTGATTACAAATGTATCGCATGATCTGCGTACGCCACTCACGTCGATTCTTGGATACGGAGAATTGTTATGTGGAGAGACACTTTCAAAGGATGGAAAGGCGTGGCTTGCACAGTTGAATGGAAAGGCAGGCTATATGCGGGACCTTGTCGATGAGCTGTTCGAACTGACAAAGATTTCCAGTGGCGCACTCAAGGCGAAGAAAGAAGATTTTGATTTGATCAAGCTGTTGGAGCAGACAATCGGCTTGCTGGAGGATAAGCTGCAGGCACAGGAACTGACGGTGAAGCGGCATTATAGTGCAGAGTATATAGAGATACAGTCGGATGGTGCGATGCTGCATCAGGTATTTGTGAATCTGATTGGAAATGCAATCAAATATTCACCGGCACACGCCCGCATACATATTCGTGTAACTGAATCTGAGTCGGACGTGACAGTTCGCATGAGCAATATTGCATCTTATGAAATGAATTTCACACCGGAGGAAATCGTACAGCGGTTTGCACGCGGGGATAAAGCACGGAGTACCAGAGGCAGCGGGCTTGGACTTGCGATTGCGCAGACCTATACTG
>CAVKUW010000131.1:0-2818 GCA_963659815.1 Butyricicoccaceae bacterium | reverse complement strand
GATAAATGCATCCTCAAATTCTGCAAACTGATTTTTAAACGCAATCCAATTATCTAAAATAACAACTATCTGCGGTATGCCACGGGCACCGGATTCACGATATGCCGCAAAGGATCCCAAACCTTGCTCTGCCAAAAAAGTCCTACGCTCCTGTATTGTTTGTTGAAGCAGTTTTAACAGGGCCTTCAGCTTCTCATCCTCTGTAGCTGTAACTACCCCTCCAACATGTACAAGTTGCTCATAGCTTTTTAAAATCATCGATGCAAAATCCATTATATAAATATTTACATCCTCTGGAGTATATAATGTTGTTAGTCCACGGATTATTGTCTCTAATAAATTTGTTTTTCCACTCTTTGCCGATCCCAACACAAAAAGATTGCTCTGCGTAACATTAATTGTCTCTATGTACTGAGTCTGCCTTGCAGGATCATCGACAACCCCTACTGGAACAACAATATCCGTACCGTCTGTATCTCGCAGATAATTAGTATATGGTATTATATCAGGCAAAGGCGGCAAACAAATTGGAGATAATGGCAAAATATTATTATCCGCACAATAATCACGAATATACCCAACCAGTTCCTCTAACTGCGTGATTCTCGCTGTATTCTTTGCCTTCTTTTTTTCATATATCACACGTTTTCTACCCGCCAAATCAAGACAACAAATCTTAAATTCCCGCTCTGACTCAATCCCCGCATTTTTAGAAGATGCACCGCTATATGCTGACTGAAATAACTGAAAAATCTCGTCATTTCCTACTTGTAAATACGCTCTTCCAGGTTCACGTATCTCAGATGCCAAAGGTGATTTTAACACCTCATTACTGTCTCCTTTGGTTTGCACCTTAAGACATAATTTAAACCTTGAATTACTCCAAATCTGCTCATTTATAACACCTGATGGTTTCTGTGTTGCAAGAATTAAATGAACGCCAAGACTTCGGCCAATTCTTGCCGTACTTATCAATTCCTTCATGAAGTCCGGATGTTCACTTTTCAATTCCGCAAATTCGTCAACAATTAACAACAAGTGCGGCAACGCCTCTGAAACCTCATGATTGCGGTATTTTTTAATATACTCATCAATATGATTAACCCCTGCCTTACCAAACAATTCTTGACGTTTCAATAATTCTGCACGTATAGATTGCAATGACCGATCAACTTCATCGCCATCCATATTTGTTATAGTTCCTATTAAATGAGGAAGATCCGCAAATTGATTTGCCATACCTCCACCTTTAAAATCTATAATAACAAAACCGACTTCATATGGATGAAACAAAGTAGCTAATGATAAAATGTATGATTGAATAATTTCTGATTTTCCCGACCCTGTAGTTCCTGCTACCAAGCCATGTGGACCATGTGCCTTTTCATGAATATCCAAATAGACTATTTCATCTCCGCTTTTCACGCCCAACGGAGCTGCCATACTTTCATCTATTCTTGATTTACTCCACCGTTCCTTCAAATTTAGTTCATATGGGGTATGTATTTTTAGCAATTCATACAAGCTAATATTCGACGTTAAATTGTTTTCCAAATTAACTTCATCTACATAAACACACGCAAGTTTTTCTGCCAACTTCCGTGCTTCTTTTCCTGTTACATATTCATATGTAAATCTTTGTAGCACTTCCCCCGTTGCCACATCCTGAACATATCCCGTCCACTCATTATCATGCAGGAAAATTCTTTTTTGACATTCTGAATGCAACAATTCCTCGTATTCTTCAAAAAATACAAAATGAAAACCATATTCTTTTGCCTTTGCAATATAATCTGCCAGAGGATGTGTCTGAATCATAGATGATCGATACACAAATACAATGTAATCTTCCCACTCACCTTTTCCCGAAGCATCTTCTCTTCGAGATAGCTCTTCATACAAAAATTCAAGTCCTTTTCGAGTACTTTCAAGATCATACATAATATTTCTCATACCCGTATAATCATTCTGAAAATTTTGCAGAAATCTTACCCACGTAAACATTTCTGCATCCTGTTCTTCTAAAATTAAGCAAAGTTTCACATCCCGATAAAAATGCGTCGTTGAAAATTGCACAATCATATCTTTTAACATTTGATATAATCTTTTACGATTGCCAATACACCCAACCGCATTTAATTCTTTGATTGATAGCATAACCGGCATATCTTCCAAATATTGATATTTCTCGCTGAGAACTTTAGGATATGATGCAAGCTCATCTTCTGTCTCTACATATTCTTCCTCTTTATACTTAACTGGTTGTACAGATTCTGCAATACCGGTTCCGATTCGAATTGATAAATAATCCGGTTCATTCTTTTGTTGTTCAAATAAACGATTTGAAAACTCGTCTACAAACTTTAGAGATTCCCGTGTTGTTGGATTCATGACATTGGCTAAAACTTTTTCTTTTTTTCGAGATTTTATAATTACATCTTCCCTGGCAGAAATATAATCTAAATACCGCTCTGTTCTGTTTTTTTCTCTCCGTTGCCGTTCTTTTCCTTCATTTATTGTCGTTGCTACAGAAACTGCGCCACTGACAAGCATAGTTGCCCCACAATAAACTACAAACATTCCTCCACCACCAACAACACCTCGCAATACTACCATAATTAACATATTCATTATCAATGGCAGCATAGTTAATAACATATTCTTATCTTCTTCTTCACTTTTGGGTTTTGGACCTAGAACTTCCAGATTCGTATTTTCAAGAATATACTTCTGTCGAACATTTCGTATAAAGCGCGGATATGGCATATGATTATTTGCGTATTGAACCACACTGTATGAAAAATCTGTGATAATATCT
>CAVKUW010000130.1:0-17212 GCA_963659815.1 Butyricicoccaceae bacterium | reverse complement strand
TTTTGAGCTATATGTCAAGCGTTATTTTTATATTTTTCTTAACTTAATGCCATTGCCCACTGACCGGCACCAGTCTCGGTTGTGACACCCTTCAAGCCCTGCTTCTTCGCATAATATGCCTGCGCGATTGCAGAGTTTAATTTGTGGCTGCCGGAGGTGTTATTTCCCTCGAATTTGTAATAGATATGTGCCGGTGTGCCGAGCTTTTTCTCTAAGCAGTAGGCACGTACGAGCGGTGATGGACGATACATCTTATAGAAATCGCGGATCTCAGCCGGGATATCAAAATAAGGGGTATTCTCGTCAAGCTCCTGTTTTGCAAGTTCGGTACAGAAGATATGGGACAGCTCGTCCAGTGTCACAGGCTGTAACGTAGCCGGATTCAGAATCGGTGCAGGCTTTTTCTTCATGTCCGCACGCACATTGTACCACTGGGTTGGCATCTCGTTTTCTTCGAGATAGATCTTGTATGGGATTTCTTTTGCCATGCTTGTTCTCCTTTTCTTTTTTGTATTTTCTTTGTTGTAAATAAGCTCTAAAACAAAATATAATTTATTTTACATTGTTTTTATGTGTTTTACAATATTCTCAAGTAAAAACAACAAAAGAAGTGTGAAACTACAGTGAAAATAATGACAGTACGAATAGAAATGTGCTATAATTACACTAATTATGCAATAGAACTTGAGGTGTGAACATTGAGCATAAAGAAAAGAGCCTTCTATTTCTTCTGCGCGTGCTGCCTGCTTTTCAGTCTGGTGGGATGCGGAAAGAAAGAGGATACAACACTGGTGGATGGAATGTTCCTGATGTTGTCATCGACAGTCAAAGGCGAGGCAGTTGAAACATACGAGATGTATACGCTGCATGCGGAGATCAGTGACAATGGAAATGTCCGCATTTACGCGGATGACTTTAATCGTTGGGTGCCGAGTGATCCATGCCCGGAGGAGACGGTTCAGTTATCGGCAGATACAATTCAGCAGATCAAGGATATCATAGATGAGATTGACCTGTATCATATGCGAAGAAATATCGGAAGCCGGGATTTGAAGGACGGCGAATACAAGGAACTGACATTGTATACGGCGTCGGGCGAGCATGTATCTGGAGGTTTGAATCCATCAAACCGGGAATTCCTGAAGCTATATGATTATGTGGAAGATCAGATTCGGGAGGTGGAATACCGATATCGGACGAAGATCGCCGAGATGCAGAAGAAAGCCATCTCGATGGAACAAAATAAGAATGTGTATATTACGGATTCACAGGAAGAGACAATCGTTGCACAGGACGAGATCAATGATGTTTATGTGACCTGTGGAGCGCAGCATACAAGGTATGAGGAAACAGCTACCGCAGATGCAGAAGAACCAGTCAATTATTACGTGACATTCCTGCTTGCAGATGCAGGGGCGGAAATGCTTCGGACAGATACAAAGGATTGCAACGAAGACAATGCTATGTATTACAAGGTGTATCAGGATAATGCATATGCATTTACGTTCTGTGTACAGGAGCCTGTCATGACAACTGAGATTTATGTATACGAGACAATGGATGCAGAAGAAGCAGTTGCGAAAGCAAAGGAACTACGGGATAGTTTGTATTAAATATAGAAAAAGGTTGGAAGAAAGATGAACAAATTAAAAGCAGTAATTTTGGCAGCAGGAAAAGGAACACGAATGAATTCGGATTTGCCGAAGGTCATTCACAAGTGCTTAGGCAGACCGATGGTGCATTATGTGATTCAGGCGTGCAAGGATGCAGGAGCCGGTGAGGTATGCGTGATCGTCGGCTATAAGGGCAGAGAGGTCAAGGATGCGATCTATGATGTCGTAGATTATGTAGAACAGAAAGAACAGCTTGGAACCGGACATGCTGTCAAATGCGCTAAAGATTTTATCGGTACAGAGGGCGATACACTGGTGCTCTGTGGAGACACACCACTGATTACCGGAAAGACTCTGACGGAGCTTGTTGAGAAGCATCGCAAGGAGGCAAACGGCGTAACCGTATTGTCTGCGATTCTGGATGATGCAACCGGATACGGACGGATTATCCGTGATGCGGCGGGTAATTTCGAGAAGATCGTCGAGCATAAGGATGCAACCGAAGAAGAGCGTGCATGCAAGGAAGTAAATTCCGGTATGTATATCTTTAATTCTGAGGCACTTTCTGCAAGTCTGGATCTGTTGAGCAACGATAATGCGGCAGGGGAATATTACCTGACGGATACGATTGCGCTGATCAAGAAGATCGGTCTCAAGGTATCGGCACTTCCGCTTACCGGAGATGCCTGCGACGAGATCCGCGGTGTGAATACGATCGATCAGTTGGAAGAAGCAGAACAGATCATGTGTCACCGTGAGGACTAGGAGGCAGACGATGAAAATAATCGTAGGACTGGGAAATCCGACGAAGGAATATGCCGGAACAAGGCATAATGTCGGGTTCTCCGTGATATATAATATCAGTGATGCATATAATATTCCGGTCGAGACGAAGAAGCATAAGGCGCTGATCGGAAAAGGTATCATCGAGGGCGAGAAGGTCATTCTCGCCATGCCACAGACATATATGAATCTGAGTGGTGAGAGTGTGCGGGAACTGATGGACTATTATAAATGTGATCTGTCAGATCTGATCGTCATCTATGATGATATCAGTCTGGATGTCGGCAAGCTTCGCATTCGCGCAAAAGGCAGTGCCGGCGGACACAATGGCATCAAGAATATCATTGCACAGCTTGGCACACAGGAATTTACGCGCATCAAGATCGGAGTCGGTGAAAAGCCGGCGAAGATGGATCTGGCAGATTATGTGCTTGGACGGTTCTCGAAAGAAGAACAACCAATTATCCGAGAGAGTGCCGACCGGGCAAGGGAAGCGGTCTGTGAGATGATCACACACGATGTGGCTTCTGCCATGAACAAGTTTAATTAGGGTAAGAAATAATAGAAAAGAGGATCAGAAAATGAAGGCATTGACACTTGCATTTCAGGATGATCCAAGGTTTGCAGAGTTAAAAAAACACCGGGATGAGACAGGCGGGATCCACCACGTATGGGGGATGGATCGCCGGATCACCCCACTTTTGATGGAGGCACTGTCAGACACGAAACGGTTTCGTCTGATCGTGACCTATGAGGAGCGACGCGCGCGGGAGATCGTCGAGGACTATCGGTTTTACAGCCGTCAGACCTTTTATTATCCGGCGAAGGACGCTCTCTTTTATTCCGCAGATATTCACAGTAACAATACCGTGCAGGAGCGTCTGGAGATCTTCAAGAAGATCGCAGAAGGGCGACCATGTACCGTTGTTACGACCATCGAGGGATTGATGGACAAAATTCCATCCATCTCGCATATCATAGAAAATATATTGACGATCAAGGTTGGAGATACCTTGCAACTCGATACATTTTCACGGAAGCTCACAACACTTGGATATGAAAAAACTTCAATCGTAGAGACACCGGGGCAGTTTTCGGTTAGAGGAGGAATCATCGACATCTTCTCTTTGACGGAAGAGTGCCCTTATCGTGTTGAGTTGTGGGGAGATGATATCGACAGTATCCGGAGCTTTGACGTGGAAAGCCAGCGTTCGATGGAACGTGTCGAGGAGTTTGTCATCTATCCATCTACGGAGATGGTGCTCGATGATGTGCGGATCAGCAAGGGTATTGCCAAGCTGGAGAAGGAGCATAAGGCACAGGCGAAGCTTTTGAAAGAACAGTTCCACACGGAGCAATACGCGCGGCTGAACAAGATGGTGGAGTCGGTATTAGAGGAGTTAAAGGAGTTTAATTCCACGATGGGATTAGACAGTATGGTGGAATATTTCTACGACGATACGGTGTCGTTTTTGGATTATTTCCCAACAGATACAGATATCTTTATTGACGATCCAGAGCGTGTGAACCAGCGTGCCGGTGCGTATGCGATGCAGTTTGGCATGTCGATGGAAGGCCGCCTGGAGGGCGGTTATGTCCTGCCGACACAGGCAAATGTGCTCTATGATGCCAAGACTGTTGTGGCAAGATTGGTGAACCGTACACCAGTGCTGCTTTCAGAACTGTATAAGAAGCAGCCGGCTTGGAAAGAACGGTATGCATTTCAGATCGATGCAAAGGGGCTTGTCAGCTATAACAACAGCTTCGAGGATCTGATGAAAGATATCGAAAAATATAAGAAGAAGGACTATCGGATTCTGATCCTGTCACCATCCGCGACACGAGGCAAACGTATCGCGAAGAATTTACAGGATAACGATGTCATGGCGTACTTTACCGAGAACCGGGAACAGCCGCTCAAACCGGGCGAGGTACGCATCAGTGTCGGACGAATGGAGACGGGCTTTGAAATCCCGGAGTGCCATCTGCTTGTGATCGCAGAGGGCGATATATTTACCTCGAAGGAACTGAAAAAACGGAAGAAGCTGCCGAAATATGCCGGTGAGAAGATTGCCGGGTTCTCGGATATTTCCGTTGGTGATTATGTCGTACATCAAAATCATGGTGTCGGAATCTACCGCGGTATCGACAAGGTGGAAACCGATGGACGCATGAAGGACTATATCAGTATCGAGTATGCGAAGGGCAGTAAATTGTTTGTGCCTGTCGAGCAGCTCGACCGCATTGGCAAGCTGTCCGGCAAGGATGGCGCACGTGTCAAGCTGAACAAGCTTGGCGGCCCGGAGTGGGAGAAAGTGCGCACGCGTGTCAAAGGACATGTGGAGGATATTGCGAAGGAACTGATCGAGTTGTATGCGATCCGTTCGAGCACACAGGGATACAAATATTCCGAGGATACCGTATGGCAGCGGGAGTTTGAGGAGATGTTCCCGTATGAGGAGACTCTGGATCAGCAGAAAGCCATTGACGATACCAAACACGACATGGAAAGTGGCAAGATTATGGATCGTCTTGTCTGTGGGGATGTTGGATTCGGAAAGACAGAGGTTGCCATCCGGGCAGCATTTAAGGCAGTGCAGGATAACCGGCAGGTTGCCTATCTGGTGCCGACGACGATCCTTGCTGAGCAGCATTACAACACATTCTGTGAGCGTATGAAGAACTATCCGGTCAATATCCGCATGCTGTCCCGTTTTTGTACGCCGAAGGAAGTAAAAGAGACGTTGGAGCAGATGAAGTCCGGTATGGTCGATATTGTGATCGGTACACACCGGCTGCTTTCCAAGGATATTGTATTTAAAAATCTGGGACTTTTGATCATTGACGAGGAACAGCGGTTCGGCGTCAAGCACAAGGAACAGATCAAGCAGATGAAGAAAAATGTGGATGTGTTAACCCTCACAGCGACACCAATTCCGCGAACCTTGCATATGAGTCTGGTCGGTTTGCGTGACATCAGTCTGCTGGAAGATCCGCCAGTCGACCGGCTGCCGATCCAGACGTATATTATGGAGTACGATCTGGAGTTTGTAAAAGAGGCAATCAACCGGGAGCTTGCGCGAAACGGACAGGTATATTATGTGTATAACCGGGTGGAGACGATCGCGGACATCACGGGACAACTCCGTCAGGTACTGCCGGATGCAACGATAGAATTTGCACATGGCAAGATGCCGGAGCGGGAGCTTGAAGCGATGATGCGTCGTTTTATCAAGGGTGAGATTGACGTGCTTGTATCGACGACGATCATTGAGACGGGACTGGATATTCCAAATGTCAATACGATCATTATACATGATGCAGACCGGTTCGGCTTGTCACAGCTCTATCAGCTGCGAGGACGTGTCGGACGTTCCAACCGGAGTGCCTATGCATTCCTGCTTTATAAGCGTGATAAGATGATAAAAGAAGTCGCAGAGAAGCGGCTGAAAGCAATCCGGGAGTTTACAGATCTTGGCTCCGGGTATAAGATAGCTATGAAGGATCTTGAAATCCGTGGAGCCGGAAATCTGCTCGGACAGGAGCAGTCGGGAAATATTGAGGCGGTCGGTTATGATCTGTATTGCCAGATGTTGAATGATGCGATCCGGCGTCTGTCTGGAGAAACGGTGCGCGAGGAGTTCGTGACAAACGTAGAGCTTCCGCTCAATGCCTATATTCCAGACAGCTATGTGAAGAACGAATATGTGAAGCTGGATTTATATAAGCGAATTTCGAAATGTACGAACCGCGAGGATAATGATGCCATCTTAGAGGAGGTGCGTGACCGGTTTGGTGAACCGCCAAAGCCGTTCTTCCGTTTGCTTGATGTGGCATATCTGAAGGCGATTGCACATGAGGTTTATATTACGGATATCAAATATGTGGGCGATGAGGTACGGTTTTACATGCTACCGCAGGCACCTGTGCAGGCGGAACGCGTCAATCCTTTGCTGAAACGGTATAAGAATACATTGCGGCTTACCGCGGGTAAGCAGACATATTTCCGTATCCGCATGTCGAAGCTGATCGAAGAGGAGGTGGTATCTTCTTGTGAGAAGGTAATTGAAGATATCCGCACATTGTATAATACGGAGGATGTGAACCATGAAGCATAATAGACGTTGTCGAAAACTAATTGCATTATTGTTGTGTATCTGCCTGATGGCGCCGATGCTTTCCGGCTGTGGAGAGAAAAAGGAAGAAGAAACACAGCAGACAAGCAGTGGAACACTGGTGTTTCAGTATGGAAATAATCTGGTAACCAAGGGCGAGGTATATATTTATATAGAAACCGTGCGGGAGCGGTATGAGATGCAGTATGGCAGTGATGTCTGGCAGACGGTGCTTCCGGATGGTGGTGCGGGAACTTCTATGGAGAACCTGACACGTGAGGAAGTTGTAAATGAGATTGTCCGCGTCAAGACGTTGTGTGCGCATGCAGAGGAGCTTGGAATCACACTGGGCGATGACGAGTTGGCAGAGTTAAATCAGAAGGCAGACGATTTCTGCGAGGGATTGACGGACGAACAGTTACAGAATATGGAGATCACGAAGGAAAAGGCAGAGAAAGTGATGCAGGAAAATGCAATCGCATCGAAGGTGGAAGCGAAGATCCTGGATGATCGGAAGATTGAGATCTCCGATGAAGAAGCGCGGATGACGACGTTCTACGACATGTATTTTGAATGTTACAGCATGGATGAAAATGGGGTAGTAACACCTTATACAGAGGAACAGAAGGATCGGCAGTATCAAAATGCGCTGCAGGCGTGTGCAACATTGGCTGCGACAGACTTGAAAGACGTTACAGGTGCAGCCATCGAGAGGCTGGCAGAGTACTACCAGCTGGATCAGGCACAGACGCAGACGATGAGTCCATCGCAGATCCTGGAGACATACGGACAGGATGTGTATGATCTGCTCTACAGCATGGAGAATGGACTGTACAGCACGGTTGTCGAGACACAGTATGGCTATCATGTATTCCAGATGATTGCTCTGACTGATCAGACGAAGACAAATGAGCAGAAGATCGTGCTTTATAATCAGCAGGTACAGGAAGCTTTATCGGATACGCTTACGAAGTGGCAGGCACAAATCGATCCAATCTTCAAGTACCCGGACAGCGTAGATATGGACGTGTATGATACGATCGTAAATGATACAGTGGGAACAAACTAAATGAAGAAAAAAATTTTTTGTTGTACCATAATTTATATTGTTACATATATTTTGATCGTTGGTATTTTTGTGCAGGATTATAACATATTTTCCACAGTTGTAAGGAATCAAACAACGGAAACTGTACGCTATACAATTATTCCGTGGCTGTGGGTGCCAAGGCTGATCAACTGGATGCCTGTGTTGCTTGCGTGTTGTATGGTTTATACAATGATTAAAAATGTAGTTGTTTCAGAGAGTTTTTTGTTTGCAGGAGTCAGCATATGTAAGATGTTAATTCGGTTGTTCCCACAGGCAGATAAAATGACTATTATAATATACCTGCATATTTCAGCAGTTGTGGTATACCTGATATTGACAGGTAAGATAGAACAACGGGTAAGTGCATGGCGTTTTGTCAGGGATACATTTGCAAAAAAGTCAGTGCGCAGAGCTGTAATAATTTTTGCAATATGTGGGATCGTATGTAATCTTGTATATATATTTGCACCAAAGAAGACGTTTTATGCATATATTCCAGAGGAAACGAGGACGACGGTTGTATGTGAGGATTTGTCTAGTTACTATCCGTATGCAGATTTAACGATAGAGCATGAATATGTGATCAGTGGATTGGCATTGAATCATAAGGATTTTCAAGGTTGCGTGGTGAGGGCAGAAAAGCCTGGAACAGATGTAATCCGTATAAAACAGAGTGGGGATTTGAAAGGAACTGTAGAAGTAGAATATCCAGTGACGGTTGATGAAAAACTAAGATTCCATATCAAACCGAGTGTATCATATTTGTATCATCGGTACTGTGCAAATGTGAATTTTTGTATTGGTATGATATTGTTGCTTGTGGCTGTCTGGAACAGTGGGGATACCATAACAGAAACTAAGCGATGTGTGAAAATGGCGTGCATTCTGTTGACGTTGATAATTTATGGTATGTGTATAGGTGTAGAGGCGGCACAAATAGGTGTTAAATATGTTGCGCTATTTATATTGTTTAGTATTTATGTTTTGTTAGATTGTTTTAGAGTGAGGAGCAAAAAAACAAATGGAATATTGGGTGCAGTTTTGATATGCTTATTTTTGTATAGCTGTTATTATGTGGAATTGTTGTTATGGTTATGGCTTGCTTGGCTGGTGTTTTCATATAAAAATAGTCAATCGAGTAGGTGTTAACCTGCTCGATTTTTTTATTTAAAAGCAATTATGAAACATGTTCGGCATATTTTTATAAAAAGTACTTGACAAAACTGTACTACTGTATTATTGTACTACTCGGATAATACAATAATACGAAAAAGGAGGAACAAAGATTGGCGTGGAAGTTTAACAACGAATCCCCGATTTATTTACAGATTGTGGATGCGATAAAGATGCAGATCGCACAGGGTATCCTGAAGCCGGGCGATCAGGTGCCGGCAGTGCGGGAGCTTGCGTTGACCGCAGGTGTGAATCCGAATACGATGCAGAAAGCACTTTCGGAGTTAGAGCGCGAAGGCGTGCTCTATTCCCAACGGACGGCAGGACGATTTGTAGCAGAGCAAAAGGCAGGAGGAACGAGCATGAGAGAGGAACTGAGCCAGAAGCATTTACAGGCGTTTGTGGATAGCATGCGAACACTTGGATATGCAGATGGTGAGATTGTAACAGTATTGAAAGGATATTTACACGAGGAGGGAGCACATGAGTAATTTAGTAGAAATATCCGGTGTGAAGAAAGGATACGGAATCTCGAAAACTGTATTTGAGAACCTGAACCTGGTATTGCCGGAAGGGAAGATCATCGGTCTGCTGGGACCGAACGGAAGTGGTAAGACGACACTCATCAAGATGCTGGTTGGTCTGCTACAGCCAGAGAAAGGAAGCATCCGCATCTGCGGACACGAGGTGGGGCCGGAATCAAAGGCGGTTGTATCGTATCTGCCGGAACGGACGTATTTTAACGAGTACTTAAAAATCCGTCAGCTTGTCAATATGTTCAAGGACTTTTATGCGGATTTCGATGAGACGCGTGCGTATGACATGATGAAGCTCTTAAATATCGACCCGGATATGACCTTGAAGAAGCTGTCGAAGGGTAACAAAGAGAAGGTACAGTTGATCATGGTGATGAGTCGCCGGGCAAGACTTTATGTTTTAGATGAGCCGATCGCGGGTGTCGATCCGGCAGCCAGAGACTATATCATGCAGACGATTCTTACAAACTACGATGAGAAAGCAACTATTCTGTTGTCCACACATCTGATCTCGGATATCGAGAACATATTGGATGAAGTCATCTTCATCAAGGAGGGCGAGATTATCTGTCAGAAGGATGCGGATGCGCTGCGGGCAGAAAAAGGACAGTCAATCGATGAGATATTCAGGGAGGTATTTCGATGCTAGGAAAATGTATAAAAAATGAATTTGTAAACCGTTCCGCATTTGCGGGCATGATATCAGCGGGCGTGATGCTGTTTGCCTGTCTTGTGCTGGGACTGGATAAGTTGTATAACGTGGTCGGCGGTACTGCGCTTGCAGTATTTGTAAAGCTGGTTGATGTGATGTTTGCCTTTGCAATGTTTGCGGTTATTATTTTGGTGATCCTGCTTCCTTGTATGGATTTCCGGAACCGCTTCTTCAAGGATCAGGGATATCTGACACATACATTGCCTGTCAAAAAGTCAACACTCATCATCGCCAGACTGATCTGCGATCTTGTTATGGTAGCATGGCTTGTTGCAATATATGGACTTGCTATCTGTGTTGCAACTGGGAATTTCCAGATATTCCACGATTTCGTCGGATTTGTGCAGAATCTGTTTTCTATGTTTGGCACGACATTAGATAGAGGGATCATCGTATTCGATGGAGTACTGTTGATACTTACGATGTGGTTTGGCGTGTTGTTTACAATCTGGACAATCAATGCAGCCTATTCATTTGGGCATGCATTCACAAAGGGCAAACGTATATGGTCCGTTGTGTTTTATGCATTGTTGGAAGTATTGCATGGCGTGTTGGTTGTGATTCTTGGAGAGATTCTGACAAAAGCGGATATTGAGGTGTTTATGGAGCAGATTTCCTCTTCTGCAAAACAGTATCTGGTTGTGCTGTCATCTGCAACAATCATGGAGGTTATCGGCATTGCAGTGCTGGCTGTGGCAACGACACTTACGTGCAAGCATAAATTAAATCTGGAGTAAAAGAAAGCATTCCCTTTCTTTTCATGAAATCCCTCGGAATTTTCATATTCCGGGGGATTTTTTTATTCCGGGGGATTTTTGTAAATTAGTGGTAGACAGTCGGCGTATCATGACATATAATTGGTGCGGGGACAAAAGAAAAAGCACCAAGTATATCGTAGGGGAGATAAATGATGGTGAAACATACAAAAAATGGAAAGAAAAATGTCATGATAGGGATGATTCCGCCGGTTGCGGGAACTTTGTTATTGCCATTTATTTTTTTGCTCACAACACAAATGGCAAAACAGACAGTCAGTGACGTGGCGGATGAAACACTGTTATATGCACGTCAGACCTGTGAATGGTACGACAATTATGTGAGTGATGATAAGACAAAGGATTTGATTAATCTGCAGGAAAAGGCAATCTCGATTGCAATGTATGAGCAGCATGGGGTGGCAATCCACAAGGACATTCTGGATGCATATGTGGTGGATGAGAACCTCACTGGGGTTGTCGTGACAGACAAAGCGGGGAATTGTGTTCTTTCCAGCGGAGAAGATGCACAGATCCTGTTTGAGAAAGAACTGAAAAAAGATTCGGTATCACAGATTCTGGAACATCCGGAAAAATCCTATATGGAGCGGCTGCAGATTGGAGATAAAACATATGATTTTGCGGTCGCCGCAAGAGAAGGGGTGACCGGACTGATTCTTTGTTATCATGAGGTGGAACTTCGGTTGATGGGTGTAAATGAAATCTCTCTTGATAGCATGCTTTCCGGACATCAGTTCAAGATGGACGGTATGGTGATCATTACGAACGGCGAGGTCGTGTTGAATACAAATGAGAAGTATGTGCAGGGACAATTTGTGATTGGCTGTCCGATCGACATCACAGACGAAAATGCATGGGAAGCTGGCAATCTTACAAAATTAAAATATAAAGGTAAGCGCTGGTTCGGAAAGCAGATGCGGTATAAAAATTACCGAATGTATGCGATATATCCGTTCGGACAGGTGTTTGCGACACGGACGACGATTCTGGCGTTCAGTACAGCAGTCTATATTTTTTTCCTGCTGATCCTTGCTTTTTTGCGCAACCGGTCAGCGCAGAATACGATGCGGGAGATGCAGAAGCAGTTTCGGATTATCAACGCGGTTGGAAGTATTTATAAGCTGAATCTTCTGATCCATCTGGACACGGGCGAGTGGGAAGCAATAAAAATGCCGGGCGAAGTCGGTGCGGTGCTTCAGAAACAGACCACAGCAAAGGGGATGTTGGAAAACTACGTTCAGAATTTTGTGGGACAGGAGTACCGGGAAGCGTATCAACAGTTTGTCAATCTGTCAGATTTGGATGAGCGGTTGAAAGGGGAATCCTATATCGCATTTGCCTCAGAGAACGATTTAGGGATTTGTTCCTGCTCAATTCTGACACCGCAATGCTGGGATGCAGAGGGGCATGTGACTGCAGTGGTGTTTGCCGTGCGTGATGTGACCGCAGATATACAGAAAATGAAACAGAAAAAAATGGGTGCACTTGCTTAGTGCACCCATTTCCACTTTTTATGTTATATTTATCGTCCGGTTGAACCAAAACCACCGGCACCGCGTTCAGTCTCCTCCAATTCGTCAGCCACTGTAAAATCGCCAACGATATATGGTGTGATGACAAGCTGTGCAATACGTTCTTTTGGTTCAATCGTCTGAGGTTCGTTGCTGTGATTGTGCAGAGCAACCATGAACTCTCCACGATAGTCGGAATCGACAACACCAACTTTGTTTGCGGGAGCCAGGTGACGCTTGGCAGCCAGACCGCTTCTGGCATAGACAAGTCCTGCATATCCCTCTGGAATCTCCATGGCAAGTCCGGTGTGAACCATCACTGTTTCGTGTGGTGCAATCGTGAGTGGCGCATCCATACATGCATACAGATCTGCACCGGCAGCATTGGCAGAACCATAGGTTGGCAATACTGCATTTTCATTTAACTTCTTAACATTTACCTGCATATGGGTAATCATTTGTAAAATTCCTCCTCCAGACAAACTTTATTTTCTGCAAGCGAACGCTTGACGTTGATGATTCTCTGGTTGGAGGAGCCGCGGAAGCGGAGCGATAAGTCTTTCTTATCCAGTTCGAATTCCCCGTCGACCAGAATATCGATGTAGCGAAGCAGTTCGCCTGTCTCCGACCACATCACCATCATTTTTCCCTGTATATCCTTTTCAAAATCATAGCCCGTGTAGCACCACACATCCTTCTGTGGGTGCAGTGACTTAAAACGGCGAAGCAAAGGGAGTAAACCCTGCTGATTGACATATTCAAACGGTTCCCCGCCGAGCAATGACAGCCCTTTGATATAATCTGGTTTCAGATAGTCTAAGATTTGCTCAATCTCTGCTTCTGTAAATGGTTTTCCATAGTTGAAATCCCATGTTTCTTCGTTAAAACAGCCTTTGCAGTGATGGGAACAGCCGGACACGAACAGAGAAACCCGCACGCCGGGTCCGTTTGCCACATCAATGCGCTTGATATCCGCATAATTCATATCTAGTTTCTAACCTCGACTTTACAGATGTAATACACGTGCTTTGATCTCTTTCGTCTTGCCGACATTCCAGAAATTCTCGCCGAGGTAGCCGCATGTACGGCGTGTTACATTCATCTTGGAGTGATCCTTGTTGCCACACTGTGGACATTCCCATTCGTTGTCGTCGTTAATCATGATCTCTCCATCGTAATCACAGACATGACAGTAATCGGATTTCGTGTTGAACTCCGCATACTGGATATTGTCGTAGATGAAACGCACGATTTCTTCAAGTGCTTCTAAGTTGTGGCGCATGTTTGGAATCTCCACATAAGAGATCGCACCACCAGAGGAAATCGTCTGGAACTGGCTTTCAAAACGGAATTTGCTGAATGCGTCGATCTTCTCACGGACATCTACATGATAAGAGTTTGTATAATAGCCCTTGTCTGTGACATCCTTAATTGTGCCGAAACGTTCCTGATCGATCCGTGCGAAACGATAGCAGAGGCTTTCTGCCGGTGTGCCGTACAGACCGAACCCAAGTCCGGTTTCTTCTTTCCATGAATCACAAGCCTTGCGCAGACGGTTCATAACGCGAAGAGCAAACTCCTCACCTTCCGGCTCGGTGTGGCTCTTGCCAGTCATGAGCTTGGTTACCTCATACAAACCGATATAACCAAGCGAGATCGTAGAGTAACCATCCTTCAGCAATGGATCGATCTTCTCGCCTTTTTTCAGACGGGCGATCGCGCCGTACTGCCAATGTACCGGGCTGACATCGGATGTCACACCGAGCAGTGCATGGTGTCTGCACATCAATGCCTCGTAGCACAGATTCAGACGCTCGTCGAGCATGCTCCAGAACTTCTCTTCGTTGCCCTTTGCCAGAATACCGATCTGTGGGAGGTTCAGGGATACA
Source organism: Butyricicoccaceae bacterium (assembly GCA_963659815.1). Lineage (GTDB taxonomy): Bacteria > Bacillota > Clostridia > Lachnospirales > Lachnospiraceae > Coprococcus_C. The sequence goes on along the minus strand of CAVKUW010000130.1, from coordinate 3,014 downwards.
ACACCCTGATTGAAACGTCCTTCCCATTTATAGTTTCCGTTCTCATCCTTCCAAGGAGAGAGGAAGGAACGGCATCCCATACAGGAGAATACATTGCCTTCATAGTTTTCGCGCATCTTCTTCGCAGAGATGTAATCTGGATAGAGACGCTTTGCAGAACACTTGACTGCCAGCTTGGTGATGTAATCATATTTGCCACCCTTTAAGCAGTTGTGCTCATCCAATACATAAATAAGCTTCGGGAATGCAGGTGTCACATACACACCCTTCTCGTTCTTGATACCTTCGAGACGCTGACGGAGGATTTCCTCGATGATGATCGCGTTCTCCTCGATGTACTCGTCGTTTGGATCAAGATTCAGGAACAATGTCACGAATGGAGACTGTCCATTCGTTGTCATCAATGTATTGATCTGGTACTGGATTGTCTGGACACCGGAACGAAGCTCGTCCTGCAGGCGGTCCTGTGCCATCTGCTCCAGGATTGCATCGTCAATCTTATCTCCGAATTCCTCAACCAGTTTGTTCTTATATTTGTTGTAACTCTTGCGCAGATATTTGCCGAGATGACGGATATCTACAGACTGTCCGCCGTACTGGCTGCTGGCAACCGAGGAAATAATCTGTGTCATAACCGTACAGGCTACCTGAAAGCTCTTTGGACTCTCAATCAGTTTTCCGTTCATTACAGTTCCGTTATCAAGCATATCGCCGATATTGATCAGACAGCAGTTGAAGATCGGCTGTAAGAAATAATCCGCATCGTGGAAATGCAGTACGCCCTCATCATGCGCCTTGGAAATCTTCTCCGGCAGCAGAACACGACGTGTCAGATCCTTGGATACCTCACCGGCAATCAGGTCACGCTGGGTAGAGGCAACCGTTGCGTTCTTGTTTGAATTTTCTTCCATAACATCTTTGTTACGGTTTTTAATCAGACTTAAAATAGAATCGTCCGTTGTATTTGCCTTACGGACAAGCTCACGGGTATAACGGTAAATAATGTAAGTCTTGGCAAGTACAAACTTGCCGTCCGCCATCAGCTTCTGCTCGATGATATCCTGGATATCCTCCACCAGCATACGTGGGCGGTTCTTGCTTTCAATCCCCTGAACAATCTCCTCAATTTTTTCATTGGTTACTTTTTCACATGGTTCAACCTCAGCATTTGCCTTTTTGATGGCAGTGATGATCTTGCTGCGGTCATAGGTCACTGTATGACCATCTCGTTTGATAACTTTCATAAACCCTCTCCTAAAACTATCTGTCAGTGTATTTCTTTGGTATTCAAATAAAAAACGTGAATACGGTTTCACATTATATCATCTGACTTGTGGTTTGTAAACATGAAAACACTAAATATAGTATCAAAAAAATACACAAAAACTAGATGTTGCGATTTTTTGGACACCTAAAATGCCGAAAAACCGCGTATTCAAGCCATTTTTGTGCCTTATACAAGCCGGAAAAAATGTGTATGCCTTGTGATTTCTTTGTGAAATATGAAAATTGCCTTTTCATTTTCCTTAAAATATGGTATAAATGCTAGGGATTTAAGTTTTTTAAATCCTATATTTTTAGGTAGAATCAGAAGGGATATGTATTATGAAGAAGTTTAGAACACTTGGGTATGTACTGAGTCTTGCGCTTGGGATGACAATGCTTACCGGATGTGGAAAGAAGGTAGATGGCGTTGACCAGCAGAGCATGATCGACAAATATGCAGCGTATTGTGACCTGCCAGACTATAAGGGACTGGAATATGAAGAGACAAAATCAACCGTGACAGATGCGGATGTAAAGACAAAGATTGATTCCCTGTTGCAGCAGTATGCGACAAGCACACAGGTCAAGGAAGGAACCGTCAAGGAAGGAGACAATGTCAACATTGACTTCGTTGGAAGCATCGATGGCGTGGAATTCGAAGGTGGTAATTCGAATGGTGCCGGTTATGATCTGACACTTGGCAGCGGATCTATGATTCCGGGCTTTGAGGATGGTATCATGGGACATAAAGTTGGTGAGACATTTAACATCAAGGCAACGTTTCCGGAGAATTATGGTAAGGATGAGCTGAACGGAAAGGAAGCAGATTTTAAGATCACGATCAATTACATCACAGAGACACAGCTTCCGGAGTACAACGATGCATTTGTTGCTTCATATACAGATGCAACAACAATTCTTGAGTATGAGGATTCCGTCAGAAAAGATCTGGTTGAGCAGTATGATAAGTCGGATAAGAGTGCCAATGAGAGCGCAGTTATGCAGGTGCTTGTAGAGAAGACTACTTATAACGAGTATCCAGAGCAGGAAATGCAGGATCTGATCGACAAGAGTATTTCCCAGCAGGAGCAGGCAGCTTCCCAGTATGGCTATTCACTTGGCGATTATGTAACAGCCAGATATGGTTTCCAGAGCGAGTCTGATTTCCGTGAGTATGTACAGGGACTGGCTGAGGATTACATGAAGGAAAAGATTGCGGTATGTGCAGTTGCAAAGGATGCCGGAATCACCGTTGATAAGGCAGAGGTTGATGACTACAAGAAGACGATCATGGATTATTATGGTTATGATGATGAGTCCAGCCTTGAAGAGAATTATACTTCTGAGGATCTTGTTTATTATGCGCTGGCTCAGAAGGTAGTTGATTACCTGTTAGAGAATGGCAAGGGTGTACAGGCAACCGCCAGTGATGCAACCGTAGAGACACCGGCTGCCACAGACAGTGATGCCTCTGCAACAGATGCAGAATAATTAAAAATGAAAAAGCGTTTCGAATTTATCAAATTTACTGTTGACATTTGTTGATAGAAATGATATGATACGAAACGCAGTACGCGGAAGTGGCGGAATTGGCAGACGCGCAGGCTTCAGGTGCCTGTGGTAGCAATACCGTGTGGGTTCAAGTCCCATCTTCCGCATCAGAAGGGATAGGCAATCGCCTATCCCTTTTTGAGTTTGCGCGCCATGGGCGCGCTCTAACGCAATGTCATTAACTTAGCAGTAAAACA
>CAVKUW010000129.1:0-45415 GCA_963659815.1 Butyricicoccaceae bacterium | reverse complement strand
ATGCCCAGATAGCTCAGTTGGTAGAGCAGAGGACTGAAAATCCTCGTGTCGCTGGTTCGATTCCGGCTCTGGGCATCTTTTTTATTTGGCGGAAACCACGTAGAATCAAGGGTTTCCGCCGTTTTTTTTATGGTTGAAAATGGCTAGGTGCGCAGAAATTATGAAAACAGAATTAAATATTTGATTTTCCCCAATATCCTTCAATTGTAGCCTGATTCAGCCCTTCTCCAATGACGATTAAGATTGCCTGACCATTTGGAATTGGCTGAATTTCTGTTTTTTGATGCGTAACGTTGAGGGAAATCCACGATCCATCAGAGAGTTTCTGAAATCCCTTGATTCGAAATACTTTTCCACATGCAGGATCATTTAAGATTTTTGCGCAGGACTCATTTAGAAATTCTTCTGTGAAATCCATATTCATAAAATATAAGCTGTCGTATGTTTTCTTATCATCAAACCATAATTTGGTGTAATCTGCGGAATGATAGCCAGAGGAAAGGATGGCTTTGAAATCTGCATCGGTTAAATCATCCCAGTTTTTTTCTATTGTAACAGAAGGAGTTGGTTTCTTTTCAGTATGGAGAATCTCAAAGGATTGGTCTACATAGTTTTTGGTAGAGATAAGTTTCTCCGAGCCTACTTCCTGAACATGACTGTATAAAAGGGCACCAGCCTGTGCTACCTGTGAAGCGAGAAGATAATGGGAAAATTCGGATAATGTCTGTTCCAGATCGGCATCTACGATGGTAATTACATTTCCGATTTCATACCAGCGGTCGAGGGGGGATTCGTGTAATGCATCGAAAAATTCGTCCATATCGAAGATACCGGATGGCTCTACAAGGACACGATCGTAGCCGCACATGCCCATAGCGATCAGCTTCGTCTTGAACCGGCGGCGGTGGCAGTCCGCATCACAGCCACCTGCAACCATTTCCAATGTACAGTGATCACCTAAGATATCCTGCAACAGCATGGCATCAACATTCACGGCTCCAAAATCATTTTCGAGGATGCCGATGTTCATTCCCTGTTGCATCAGGTAAGTGGCGTATTTTTTTATAAAGGTTGTTTTGCCGGAGCCTAGGAATCCGGTGATTAAATCTATTTGTATCATTTTTATAATCTCCTTTTCAAGAAATGTGAAATTTTCAGATTTATATTTTTATGCTGTTGTTCATTGTGCTTCTAAAATCAAGTTCATTATATAGTTGTCCGAAATGAGCGTCAAATATATTTTCTACGGTTACATAAGAAAATATCTCAATAGCAGATTGTTTTGTTGTCAATCTGAACGGACGTGACATAGAAATAGTATAAGAGAATGTTTGCGGAGAAAAGATGGATATTTCAAGTTATGTAACGGTGCTGCCGATTGTGATCATTTGTTATCTGGTTGGAATCGGGTGTAAGGCGAGCAAGAAGATCAGCGATAAGACGATTCCGGTGATCGTTGGTATCGTGGGAGGAATCGTTGCAGTGCCTGCCATGTATGTGATGAAAAGCTTTCCAGCAGAAGATATCATTACGGCGATTTCAGTTGGGATTATGTCTGGATTTGCTTCCACAGGAATCAATCAGGTGTATAAACAGAGCAAAAAAGAGGAGTGAAAACAGGCAAAGAAACCAATTTTGACGGAATACGCACCAATTATGCACGAACGCAAAAAAACAAAAATTTATGTGATATTATGTAAAAAATGACAGATTATTTATGTAAAAGTAAATAGATTTGCAAAGGATAAAACATTTAGGAGAGAGTGTGTAATATGGTTGAAAATAATGTGGAGTCAGTAAGGGAAAATGACCGTTATTTGGAGGCAATTATCAATCGGAAAAAGAGGACAATCCCAATTGCATCTATAGAATATGTAGAGAGCAGAGGACGGAAAATCGTCTTGCATCTGGGGTGTGGAGAGATGATATTTTATTCGAAGATTTCCGATATTGAGGAGAAACTGGTCAATAATGGATTTGTCCGCGTGCATCAGAGCTTTATGGTTCGCATGGCAGATATATCGAAAATAAGCCGTACATCTATAAAGTGTGGGAAGATAGAGGTTCCGGTGAGCCGGAGGTATTATGGGGAGTTGAGGAAGATGGTAATAGAATAGGGGATAAAAAGTTATAAGTGTCTGGTTATTTTCCTGCACTTAGTTTATAATAAAGATAATTTTCAAATGAATAACATAATCGAGGTTAAAATTATGAATATCAGAAAATGTGAAAACGGTCATTTTTATAACGGAGACAGATACAAAATCTGCCCATACTGTGAGGAAGCAAACCTTTTGCAGAATCCAGACACTGTGAAGCAGGAGAATGCAAAAAAGGAAAAAGCAGACAAGAAGAAAGAACCCAAGGTTCGTCCGGTTAAGAAAAAATATGTAGAGAAGGATATCCGCCAGGATTATCGTAAGCTGACAGAACTTCTGATTGAATGGAACATGTCGATCACGACGATGGAGAGTGCGACTGCCGGACAGATTGCGTCTCTGATTACGGATACAGAAGGGGCATCTGCCATCTTCAAAGGTGCGAGCATTACTTATAGCAATGAGACGAAGATTATGCAGGGTGTGTCTGCAGAGGTGATTCATAAGTATACGGTTTATTCGAAGGAGACAGCGGAAGCCATGGCGACCGCCTGTGCGAATATGTATGGTGCGGACATCGGAATTGGAGTCACCGGAACGATGGGAAATACAGATCCGGACAATGCGGATGCATCGGTTCCCGGACAGGTTTATTTTGCGATAAGACTGAAAGGGACTGTCAGGTCTTATGTTGTCGAGATTCCACAGCAGCCAAGCCGGTTAATGTACAAACTGGCGGTGGCAAAGGAAGTCTATGATGTATTGATGAGATTGTTTGAGTAAAAAGAAAGACATGATATACACATCAAAAATGTATGTCATGTCTTTTTTTGACTATTTGGAATTAAGCAGTGCTTTCATATGTGCAAGCTCCTTTTTCAGAGATGCAATTTCAGAGTCTTTGTCGTCAAGTTCGTGTTGCTTTTCGTGCAGTTCCTGCTTAGCACCTTGCAATTTCTGTTGCTCTTGTTGCAATTCTAGTTGCTTGTCCTGTAATTCTAGTTGCTTGTCCTGTAATTCTTGCTGTTTGTCCTGTAATTCCAGCTGCTTGTCCTGCAGTTCCAGTTGTTTGTCCTGTAATTCCAGCTGCTTGTCCTGCAGTTCTAGTTGAACCTGTTCCAATTGTTCCTGCCTTTGCTTTAATAAGGCACGGTGCTGGTCTGCCATGTATTGGTACATATTTTCGTCTAATTTTTGTAGTGCTTCTGAGAACATTCCGATCACCTCCTCAGGGTTGTGGACATATTCCGAGATTTCTTCAAAGATCTCTTCCATCCACGGATATTTCAGGCATAAAGCTTCTGCTTCTTCGTAGGTTGACACGCAGAGCAAAGACAGCCATGCTGTGAGTTCCTGTTCATCTTTAGCATACCCAACATTGCGAAATACGTCAAGTGAAATTAGGTAAAACTCCTGCAACAGATCAATTTGCAAACCAGTGTCAAATACGGTTTTTCCGTGATGCAGATATAGCTGATTGGTTTTTTGGGTGTGAAAGGCGCGATACACAGGGGCGTTAGAGCTTTCGGCGTCTGTATTTTCAAATATTACGATAGTATATACCTTGTTTAAAGCATCATAATTAAAACGCTCAAGAAGCTCATTTTTTACCTGTTCATATTGCCGAAGCAGCAGATCCGCGGAATAACAGGACATTCTTTCAGCGGGAAATGCGGTTGCGAGCTTCTGAATTTCGACCGTGGTGATAGAACCATCTGCCAGACGGACGACGATGTCCATTATAAGCAGGGCATTTCCTTTGATTAGAACATCTTTGTTAGAAAGTGTAGCGGTTACTGTCACAGGCTGTCCCATGATGGCAGAAATCAGTCTGGATAACCGGTCAGGGTGAATGTCTGTATTAAAAATGCGTTTGAAAAATGGATCGTAGGTAAGCGGAAGCGTTCGCTTGCTTAGAAAATAATCCTGAACCAGCATTTTCCAATCCGGCTTAAATGTACTATATAAAGCATTTGCGGTCGGATAAGATTGGATGTACTGCTCAAATTCTGTTACAGAGTGAAATAAATCGTTATGAAGCATAAAGTTCCTCCTTTGAAATAAAATGAATGCACAAAAAGTAAAATAAAATGGAATATCAATGAAATTGGTAAAGATAAAATCATAAAAGACTGTTACCGAACTACGCCAGAACAACGATTCTCGACAACAAAGAAAGCGTAGCATAGAAAATGCAGAAAGTAAAGCAATTATTTGTTGCGCAAAACACAAACAATTCACAAACCAAAGCTTGAAAAATATGGATATCCATTATAACATATTATTAGAAGTCTGCGCTGTGATGGCGACTTAGAAAAAGGACAGATTAAGATTATTGGAGGCAGAACATGAAATATTATATACCAACAAAAGTATATCAGGAGATAGATGCAGTAAAAACACATGCGGAGGAGATGACAGGCTATGGAAGCTGTGCGCTCATTGTGACAGGAAAATATTCTGCGCGTGCGAATGGGGCACTTGCAGATGTGGAAGCAGCACTCGATGCATATGGGAAGAAGCATGTGCAGTATGATGAGATCGAGGAAAATCCATCTGTGGAAACGGTCATGAAAGCGACTGCGTTTGGAAAAAGAAATGGTGTTGATTTCGTGATTGCGATTGGCGGCGGTTCGCCAATGGATGCGGCAAAGGCAATTGCGATTATGCTTGCCAACCCAGAGAAGGATGCGGATTATCTGTATGAGAATGTTGCGCATACAAAGGCACTCCCAGTTGTGACGATTCCGACGACCTGTGGAACCGGCTCAGAGGTGACGGGTGTCGCAGTGCTTACCGTCCATGCGAAGCGGACAAAGGCATCGTTGCCACACCGTGTATTCCCAGTGCTTGCATTGGCAGATCCGAAATATCTGAAGACCGCATCGAAGAAAGTCATTGGACAGACCGCGATTGATGCGCTTGGACATATGATTGAGAGTTATCTGAATACGACCGCGACGGATTACAGCCGGATGTTCGTTGATCAGGGCCTAAAGGTATGGGCGAGAAGCAAGGATGCCCTGCTTGGTATGAGGGAGATGACAGGCGAAGATTACAGCAATTTCCTGTTGGCATCGACACTCGCAGGTATGGCGATTGCACAGACAGGAACGACGATTCCGCACAGCTTAAGCTATGCGATCACGTATGAACTTGGCGTGCCGCATGGCATTGCGATCGGCTATTTCCTGCCGGGTTATATCCGGGAGGCAGATGTAGCGGATCAGGAATATCTGTTATCGACAATTGGATTTTCTTCTGTGGACGAGTTTGCAGATTTCTTTCAGGTTGTGAGCGACTGTGGCATCCTGCCAGAAGAAAACATCCGTCAGGTCGTCGATATTGTAGCAGAAAATAAAGCGAAGCTTGCGCTTTGTCCATATCCACTTGATAAGGAAGTACTGTTAAGAATCGCAAGCTGGGGAAAGTAGAAAGGAACACACAAATGAGTTATGTAGAGTTTAAGAACGTAAGCAAAACCTATAAGACCGGTGATGTCAAGGTCGAAGCCTTAAAGGATGCTTCCTTTGAAATCGGGAAAGGCGAGATCTGCGTCATCGTGGGACAGTCAGGTGCAGGTAAGACCACCCTGCTCAATATCCTTGGTGGTATGGACCGCTTGACCGAGGGCGAGGTGTATCTGGATGGCACAGCGGTTTCGGATTACAACAAGAAACAGCTCGCGACGTACAGACGCGGGGATATCGGATTTGTATTTCAGTTTTATAATCTGATCCCGAACCTGACTGCGCTGGAGAACGTCGAGATCGCATCGCAGCTATCGAAAGATCCGATGAACCCATCGGAGGTACTTACGCATGTCGGACTGGAAGAACGTATGAATAACTTCCCGGCACAGTTATCCGGAGGCGAACAGCAGCGTGTGGCAATCGCACGTGCTCTCGCAAAGAATCCGAAGCTTTTGCTCTGTGATGAGCCGACCGGTGCCCTTGATTATGAGACCGGTAAGGCAATCCTAAAGCTGTTACAGGATTGCAGCCGGAAGCGTGGCATGACCGTTGTAATCATCACCCACAATCAGGCACTTACAGCGATGGCAGACCGGATTATCAAGGTGAAGAGTGGCAAGATTGCTTCGGTGAAGATGAATGAACAGATTGTACCGGTAGAAGAAATTGAGTGGTGATAGACGATGCGGGCATATAGAAAAAATATACGAAGAACAATAGGACAAAGTATGGGGCGGTATCTGGCAATCATGGCGATCATTGCGCTGGGCGTTGGATTTTTCTCTGGACTGAAGGTGACAAAGCCGGGCATGGTGGAAACCGGAAATAAGTATTTGCGAGAGCATAACTTCTATGATTTCCGGCTGCTTTCTTCGATTGGATTTGATGCAGATGCGGTAGAGGAAATGCGGAAGCAGGAGCATGTGCTGGCGGCAGATGGTTCTTATTATGAAGATATGATCTATGCAGACGCGGACGGCAAGGAGAAGGTGTTACGGGCACAGTCGATTACCGAGCATGTGAACACACTGGAGCTGCGGGATGGCCGTATGCCGGAAGCGGACGATGAATGTGTGGTAGATGCATACCAGTTCAAGGGACAGGATATCATTGGACAGGAAATTGAGATTGCGGACAGCAATACACAGGAGACGAAGGATGTATTTGCCTATAAGAAATACAAGGTTGTCGGTACGGTGAATTCACCGATCTATATCAATATTGAACGTGGTACGACAGATCTTGGAAATGGACGGATTAGTGCATTTATCTTTATTCCGGAAGGCGGATTTTCCTTTGATGCATATAAGGAAATCTATGTACAAAGTCAGGATTCCTATGATATCTATACGGATGCGTATGATGATTTTATTGATGATGTTACCTCGGATATGGAGACGGCTTTGCAGGAGGTCACGGACAATCGGTATGACCGGCTTGTGACAGAACTTGGCAGCGCTCTTGTGGAGAACGCGGTTGAACAACAACAGCAAGAATTACAGGCGATGATGCAGAATGCGCAGAGCGAAACGCTCACACAGGAGCAGATAGCCCAGATGGAACAGTTGCAGCCTCTTACGCAGGAACAGCAGGATGCACTCGTACAGGAATATGGAGAACAGGCGGCGAAGGAAGTATTTGGCGATGTAAAGACCTATGTATTGGATCGTTCGACGAATGTTGGCTATATGTGCTATGACAACGATACAAATATCGTCGATGGAGTGGCGAAGGTATTCCCAATCTTTTTCTTCCTGATTGCGGCGCTTGTCTGCTCAACGACGATGACACGTATGGTGGATGATGAGCGTGGACAGATCGGAACGTACCGGGCACTTGGCTATACGAATGGAAGCATTATGGCGAAGTATCTGATTTACTCCGGAAGCTCGGCATTTCTTGGCTGTGTGATCGGATTTTTCGGAGGAAGCTATCTGTTCCCATATGTAATATCTGAGGCATATAAGATGTTGTATGACTTCGGAACAGGCATTGACTTTTATTTTTCACCGGGACTTCTGGTAATCTGCCTGATCGTGTCGTTACTTTGCTCGATGGGAACGGCATTTCTTGCCTGTATCAATGAGCTTCGGTGTATGCCGGCAGAGCTGATCCGGCCGAAGGCTCCGGCAGCAGGAAAACGTATCTTGCTGGAACGGATTCCATTTATCTGGAAACCGATGAAGTTCTTACATAAGGTAACTGCGCGAAATGTATTCCGTTTCAAGAGGCGTATGTTCATGATGCTGCTCGGAATCGCGGGTTGTACGGCACTTGTCCTGACTGGACTTGGCGTGCGGGATTCTGTGTCGAATCTGGCAGAATTTCAGTATGGCGATATTGATACCTACGATATGGAATTAACGCTAAACGGAACGTATAATGATGATGTGCAGCAGGAGGTGGAGGATGCCATCGGCGATGGTTTTGAAGACTCCACAGCAATCATGAAAAGTGCGGTAGAATATCACACAGATTCTGCAATTAAGACGGTGTATCTGATCGCTGCAGAGCAGGCAGACTTAGACAGCTTCGTGCAGTTTGATATGACAACCAAGAGTGGCGCTTATCCGAAAAATGGCGAGGTTATGTTGTCAAAGAAAATTGCAGAGATCGCGGATGTGTCAGTCGGTGATCCGATTACTCTGCACGATACAGATGCTGGCGATGTGACGCTTACGGTATCTGGGATCTATGAAAACTATGTATGGCACTATGCCTATATCACGCCGGAATGCTACGAGCAGTATTTTGACAAGGTCTGTGAGCCGAACACGATGTATGTGCATGTCGATACGGATAGCACCGCCTATGAGGCAGGTGGAAAATTATCGGCTCTCTCAAGTGTGATGAGTGTCACGGTTGTTGCGGAGATCAAAGACCGTGTGGAAAATATGATGAAGATGATGGATGCGGTTGTCGGATTAGTTATCGGAAGTGCAGGTGCGCTGGCATTTATCGTGTTATTTAACTTAAGTAATATCAATATCACAGAGCGTGTGCGGGAGATCGCGACGATCAAGGTGCTTGGATTTTATCCGGGCGAGACAGGATCGTATGTGTTCCGTGAGAATTTTGTGCTGACACTGATGGGAATTGTCGTTGGGTTGCCGCTTGGATATCTGCTGCATAGCTTCGTTATGTCGCAGATTCAGGTCGATATGGTTGCATTTGCATCGAAGATCATGAATATCAGTTATCTGTACAGTGTTCTGATTGTGCTGGCATTCTTAGTGATCGTAGATCTGGTAATGAGGAGAAAAATTGATAAAATAGATATGGCGGAATCGTTGAAGTCTATAGAGTAAGTATGTTATAATATAATTTGCGTCAATGCGTGTATATCATGTGGTGTATTTAGAAAGGGAGATATGCTGATATGCAGTTGCTAATATCGACAAAGACGCATAAGTAATATTTGGAGGAAAAAGAAATGGGTTTACATATGGTAAAGGCGGTTCCAACGCCGGAAGAGATTCGCGCAGTGCATCCAATGGACAAAGAGTTACAGGAGATCAAAGCAAAAAGAGATGCCGAGATCAAGAAGATATTTACCGGTGAGTCCGATAAGTTTATCGCAATCATCGGTCCTTGTTCTGCAGATTATGAGAACTCTGTACTTGATTATCTGTGCAGACTGGCAGCTGTTGCAGAGAAGATCAAGGATAAGGTTTTTGTAATTCCAAGAATCTATACAAATAAACCACGTACAAACGGTTCAGGATATAAGGGCATGCTGCATCAGCCAAACCCGGAGGACAAGCCGGATTTCATCGAGGGTGTAAAGGCAATCCGTAAAATGCACATCAAAGCGATTCGTGAGACAGGACTTACCGCAGCCGATGAGATGCTGTATACGGATAACTGGCCATATCTGGAGGATATTCTTTCTTACGTGGCAATCGGTGCAAGAAGTGTGGAGAATCAGGCACATCGTCTGACATCTAGTGGTATTGATGTTCCGGTTGGAATGAAGAACCCGACAAGTGGTGATTTCTCAGTCATGCTCAACTCTTGTGTAGCTGCACAGGCAAAGCATACATTCCTGTTCTCCGGCTATGAGGCAAAAACGGATGGAAACCCATTGGCACACTGCATCCTGCGAGGTTCTTTGAGTAAGAGTGGTCGTTCCATTCCAAACTATCATTATGAGGATTTGAAGTATCTTGCAGAGGCGTATGGCAAGTACAAGCTTGTAAATCCTGCATGTATTGTAGATGCAAATCATAACAATTCTGGTAAGAAGTGGGATGAGCAGCCTCGTATCGTAAACGAAATTCTGCACAGCAGAAGACACAGTGATGAAGTAAAGCATCTGGTCAAGGGTGTTATGGTAGAGAGCTACATCGAGGATGGAAACCAGCCAATCGGTGGTGGATGCTATGGTAAGTCAATCACAGATCCTTGCCTTGGATGGAAGAAGACAGAGCGACTGCTTCTGGAGATGGCAGAGCAGCTGTAAGCAAAATGAGACTTATGTATAAGCTGCTGGTTCGAATCAATCAGCAGCTTATTTTGAGCCTAGGAGGTTACATATGAATATTTTTAGTATTTTGATTCCGAAGCATACGCTGACGTATTTAAACGCAAATGATACATTGGATCAGGCAGTTGCATTTTTGCTTGGTACGACTTATACAGCAATCCCGGTTGTGGACGATCAGGGACGGTATGTCGGAATTGCAAGTGAGGGCGATTTCCTGCGTGCAGTTATGGAGCATGGACGCGAGAACCTTGCGAAGTACAAGGTGGCAGATATCGTCAATAAGGACGAGGGTGCCAAGGTATTAAATACCGTGGAAAAAGATGAGATTATGGAAAGGATTCTGGATCGGAATTTCCTCTGTGTGGTAGATGACCGGGATTGTTTTATCGGCATTATCACACGAAAGAGTATCATTCTGTACCTGAAGAACTGATATGTATAAGTATGTATTTTTTGATCTTGATGGGACGATTACGGAACCGGAGGAGGGTATCATCAATGGTGTGTTGTATGCGCTCTCGAAGTTTGGGATTATGGTAGAAGACCGGACGACATTGTATCCATATATTGGGCCACCGCTTCGGGATTCATTCCGGGAATTTCATGGACTCTTGGAGAAGGATACGGAACAGGCGATTCTTTATTACCGGGAATATTACAGCACGAAGGGCATCTATCAAAATGGGATTATGCCAGGCATGGAAGCGGCATTTCAGACACTTCAGGAACATGGCTGTCGTCTGTATGTGGCGACATCCAAGCCGGAGCTTTATGCAAAACAGATTCTGGAACATCTGCAGTTAGATGGATATTTTGATATCATTGCAGGCAGCACCTTTGATAAATCGAGGGATACGAAAGCGGCAGTGATCGAGTATCTGCTTACAAGCATTGCGGCGGATCAGACAAAAACATCGGTGGACAATATTATCATGGTTGGTGACCGGAAATTTGATGTGCTCGGTGCCAGAGAATTTGGAATCGAGACGATCGGTGTGCTGTTTGGATATGGAAATAAAGAAGAGTTTGACGCCTGTGATTGCAGATATCTTGCTGAAAATGCAGAAGAGATGGTACAGATCATCCTGCGATAATACAGGGGACTATGTTCCTGTATATAATACGGTCGGTGTGGATGGTCGATGCAATATAGGAAAGAGGTTATAGCGATGAATTTTCAGATTGGACAGATCATTCGAATGAAGAAGCCGCATCCGTGTGGCGGAAATACATGGGAGATCCAGCGTGTTGGCATGGATTTCCGGTTGAAGTGCCAGACTTGTGGACATATGGTGATGATTCCAAGACGTGTTGTGGAAAAAGGCTTCCGTGGATTTGTAGAGGAATAAAGAAAAAGTAGAGCGGTTGGCTCTACTTTTTTTGTTTTTCTTTCTTCGCTTTCTTTTCGATGTACAGTTTTTTATCTGCCTGTTCCAATACTTCTTCGATATCCAGATCTTTTGTGCAGGAAACCTCACAGATACCGATACTCATCTCTATCCGGTATGGCTTTTGCGCCATCTGATTATGCCGCTCTGTAATCTCTGCAATACGATGCTTCATGATCTTTTCGTAGTTTGGAATACCTAGCAATGCGAAGGCTACAAACTCGTCTCCGCCGAAACGAGAGATAACATCGGTGTTTCGGAACGCTTCCTTTAAGATCATACCGATTTCCCGGAGGGCGAAATCACCTTCGTCATGTCCGTATTTGTCGTTGATTATTTTCAGGTTATCCATATCCGCATAGAGGACGAGAACCTCGCGGTTCTGGTTCATCGGATTCTCGATAATCGTTTTCACATAGTCTAGGAATCCCCAACGATTGTATAAGCCGGTCAGCTGATCGGTTTTGGAAATCTCTTTTAAAATCAGGTTATGTTTGGACATCTGCTCTAAGTTCTGCTGCAGATGTTCACTGATTTCTTTTTGCTGTTCAAGCAAAAGCATCGTCTTTAATGCGGCGGAGATATGGATGCCAAGCGATGGAACCAGATTGAAATAATCAATCTCCGTATCACAGACGATCAGACCAAGTAACTGTTCCTGTGAAAACAGTGGCGCAAGGATGTAAGTTCTCCGTTTATTCTGCTGCATTTTCGTGTTGTTGAAAATGCTGTTGATCGTTACAAGCTGTTCGTTCTTCGGGACGCCGAAGGACTGGTTTTCAATCGTATAGGCACGCAGCAACAGGGAATCCGGTTTGCGGAATATCGTATCGTGTGGATGATTGATCGGCTGCTTGAACGTATATAAGAACGAAGAGTGAATACCAATCGCACTCATATTTTTCAGGATGGATTCAAACGGAAGATCCATCAGTCTGGATTGTGACAGGTTTGCGCTGACCTCATCTACCAGATGGGTAATCTGTGCCATGCTGCTGTACTGCTTCTGGTAGGTACGAAAGCTGGAGATGGAAAGTTGCTGGTACATCGATGAAAAGACATCGACGAACGCAATCCGTTTCTCCGGATCTTCAATCTGACGCTCCAATACAAATTGTAAGGAGAACAACAGATTCACAAAAAGCTCAACCGAAGTATAAGAGAAAATCGGCTGTTCAATAATCTGTGTAAATAATGTCTGGACATCCATTCGGTCTGTTGCGATATCGTCCGATGCGGTCAGATCACAGATCAGACGGAAAAATACGGACAGATCATCCTTTAACTGGAGGATGATGTTTGTGTCAGCGTAAGTGCTGAACAGATAGTTCATAATATGTTTCAAAATCTCCGGTCGTTTCTTCTCGTCGAGAAGCCCGACTAATTGCAGCTTGGCTGCCAGAGAATCATAATCATAGTTCGCACAGCCGCAGGAGCAGCGGTGAATATAATGGGTTGCAACACGCTGTGCAACAGGCGCTGTATTCTCGTCTAAGAAATCCGCCATATGGAGGATTGCTTTGTATGCAAGCTCGGCTGCATTTGCTTCAACCGTTGTGAGTGGTGGATTTAATGTGGACGCATATGGTGCGTTATCGAAGCCGATTGTCAAGATATCTTTGCCGACTTTGATCCCAAGTTTGGCGAATACACGATAGCCGCCTTTCGCCATCTCGTCGTTTGCAAATACGACGGCATCTAATTCTGGATGGGTAGAGACGAAAGCACCGATCAGCTTTTCACTGCTATCCTCAAAATTACCATACACGACGTAGTTTTCATTGTAAGGAATATTCTGTTCATCCAAAACCTTCTTATAGGCATTCAGACGTTCCATCGCGTCAATATTTGTCTTTGGCCCGCTGACATAGCCGATGTTTTTCGCACCGTGGTCGACGATCAGATGCCGGATGCCCTGCATGAAAGCGCTTTGATTATCAAAAATCATAGATGGATATCCAGGCATGTCGGTGTAGAGGATGACAACCGGAATTCCAAGAAACTGTGCAAGGAATTTGCGGCGGGCATCAAGATCGACACGACAGCCAATCAGTCCCATCATAATATATAAAATATCCAGGTGATTATCATTTGCAAACTGGAACAGGGTATTATACTGATATTCGTACTGTAAATGGTCATCAGAAATAAGGGTATTATCAAGATACATACCCGGAAAGATATACATATTTGCATCGATGGCACGTGCGCCAAGCTCGGCACCTTTGACTGCCTCCGATGTAAATGGAGTATTCAAATCATTGATCAACAATCCTATATTTTTTCGCAAAGAAATTCCCCCCCTTGTTCCATAAAACAAACCACGAACCTTATAATTTCATTATCGACATTTTACTCGAAAATTCAACATATTTTTCAAAAAATGTAAAATTTGTAGCATGCTATTGTGAAAAAACACAAAAAATTAGTATGCCATCTTTGCAAAAATGCTGAAAATCCGGAGATTCAGAAAAACCGACTTACGATTTGAAAGGAAAAGTGGTATTATAAATAGGTAGAATATAAGAGGGATTGAACAGAAAGATGGAGGCGAGAGCGTGTTTCATGTAGGAGATTATATCGTATATGGAAGCAATGGCATATGCCGGGTGGAGGAGATCACACATCCGGATATAGCGGGAATTGATGAAGACAAATTGTATTATGTGTTGGTGCCGGAAAAGACGAGAGACAGCCGTTTGTTTTGTCCGACAGACAATAGCCGGGTAGTGCTTCGGAGTGTGATCACAGCTGATGAGGCAGCTGCTTTGATGGAGGAAGTAAAGGAAATCGAACCATTGCAGGTCGAGAGTGAGCGGATGCGGGATGACAGCTACAAAAAGGCGATGAAAAGCTGTGATCTGCGTCAGTGTGTCAAGGTGATCAAGGCGCTTCTGATCCGCAAGGAAGAGCGTGAGGCACACGGCAAGAAAGTGACTGTGACGGATGAACGGTATATGAAGCTCGCCGAGGAGGGCTTATACAGTGAACTTTCGCTCGTCATGGGAAAAGGCAGGGAAGAGATCAAAGAGAAATTTTTAGATTATTGTAAGCAATAGTCTTTTATTTTTTCGGATAGTATAGTATAATATGCCTATCTAGGATAAAATTAAAGAAAATGGAGGAATTACAAATGTTAGTTTCAGCTACAGAAATGTTGAAAAAGGCTAAGGCTGGTCATTATGCAGTTGGTCAGTTCAACATCAATAACCTTGAGTGGACAAAGTCAATTCTTTTAACAGCACAGGAACTCAACTCCCCAGTTATCCTTGGTGTATCTGAGGGTGCCGGAAAGTATATGACAGGATTCAAGACAGTTGCAGCTATGGTTAAGGCTATGGACGAGGAACTCGGAATTACAGTTCCAGTAGCACTTCATTTGGATCATGGAACATACGAAGGATGTTATAAGTGTATCAAGGCTGGTTTCACATCTATCATGTTTGATGGTTCTCACTATCCATTCGAAGAGAACCTTGCTAAGTCTACAGAGCTCGTAAACGTAGCTCATCAGCTTGGTCTTTCTATCGAGTGTGAAGTTGGTTCCATCGGTGGAGAAGAAGACGGCGTTGTAGGTATGGGTGAGTGTGCAGATCCTGAAGAATGTAAGACAATCGCTGATCTTGGCGTAGACATGCTTGCTGCAGGTATCGGTAATATCCACGGTAAGTATCCAGCAAACTGGAAGGGACTTTCTTTCGAGACATTGGATGCTATCCAGCAGAAGACAGGCATTATGCCTCTTGTACTTCACGGTGGTACAGGTATTCCTGCTGATATGATCAAGAAGGCAATTACACTTGGTGTATCTAAGATCAACGTAAATACAGAGTGTCAGCTTTCATTCCAGGAAGCTACAAGAAAGTACATTGAAGCTGGTAAGGACCTCGAAGGTAAGGGATTTGATCCACGTAAGCTCCTTGCACCTGGTGCAGAAGCTATCAAGGCAACAGTAAAAGAGAAGATGGAACTTTTCGGATCTGTTGGTAAAGCTTAATCAGTAACTTCTTTAAAAAAGACTAGATGCGAGTCGCTCTACATCATGTAGGGCGACTTTTTTTCGACGTTTTTCTTCTGTATTTCTCTTGTTTCCTGTGCTTGCATGTATTATAATTATTATAATTATGCGGCAGTATGCCCTTTTATGTAAATGACTGCCAAATCAGGAGAAAACGCATGGCTTTAAAACACGTGATGATCAACGATATAATTGCAGAACACAGTGCACGGATGCAGAATCTGAAAAAGTACTATCCGTTTTTCGTGTTGAATGAGACGACCTTTACACAGTACAAGGAAGGCAAGTATGCGTTTTTGGATATGGGATATATCACGATGGCGACCCTGCGGTTTTTCATCAACGAAAACAATTTCCATGAGAAGGACGTCACGTATGAAGAATATGAGGATTTTCTGCGGGAGCTTCTGACGCGGGATTTCAAGCTGGAAGAGGAACCAGCGGAATTGCGGGAACTGATCGCCTATATTTTTGACAAGATCAAGAACGATGGACGGGCATTTGAGTTTCATTTCTATGATCCGGAGGTGCGGGAAAATAAGGTTGCACGTGTGAAACTGATTGACAGCCATATCTCACAGGGAACCGTCTATTATACGATTACCGCAGAAGGTATTGAGTTCTATCTAGATACGAAGGAGATCAAGGACGAGAGCAAGATCAATGTATCCCAGCTCCTGCTTGAGAAGATGATCAATGCGAACAATTTCAAGGGTGGTATTGATGTCGTGTGCCGGATTAACAGTCAGGTGATCTCCCTGATCGAGCAGAAGGAGCAGGTCGTAAAGCTGCTCGGTGTCGATGTGTTTGAGGGTGCCAGGGCATATGAGCATTTCATGGACACGACGGCAAAGTGGTTTACCGAAGAGCAGAAATTATTTGTGAAGAATAAGGCACTGGTTGATAAGGCGATTGAAAAGGCGGAGTTTGAACGCGACACCGATGGAGGTTCACCGACGTTACATTCGAAAGCACTTGCAGAGATCAGTCAGTTAGAGACAGAGTTAAAGAAAACGATTTACAACCATAGCCGCCTGATCGGTGAGACAACTGAACTGTCACAGTTATCCGATCAGATCATCAACCGGGCAAAATTACGGAAATTAAGACCGGTCTTTGATTTCAAGCAGGCATTAAATACGATCATGAAGCAGGATCAGCCAGATCTGCTGGCGCATGTGCTGGAACCGTTGTTTGCACCGCGGATGGATAAGTATTTTACGATGCGGAACATCGACAATATTCTGACGCTTCGAAGCGATGACAAGCAGGAGACAGAGAAGATTGAAAAGCGCGAACTGACACCGGATTTCAAGTATGAGGACGAGATTCTGGAGGAGAAAATCGGACGAAACTTCGCCCATCTGTTCTACGAGCTTTGCGATCAGTTGAAGAAGTGGAATCGTGTTACCTTGAAGGAATACAATGGAATCCTTGAGATTAAATTTGGAGAGGAAATCTATACAAACCGTGATTACTATGCGTTTTTGGTACATTTATCCGGGAAGCGGAAGTATCAGGTAGACAAGATGCTGGAAAAGCAGGAGACAATGTTGGAAGAGATGGTGGTCGAGCATCTGACAGAAGAGGAAAAGGAGCGCATCCGGGATATTCGATTCACGATTACGTTTGGAACGGATGAGGTAGAGATCAAACCACAGATGCAGGATGCGGAAAGCGTCGTGCCGTTTGTGGTAACGGATATGAATTTTGAAAGGGAGGCAGCCGAGTAATGGAACAGCGAAATCTGGAAAAAGCATTGGATGTATATGCCGCGTTGATTACCGGACAGGAAATCTCCAGAAGCAATCCGGACACTCGGGATTTGTATGAAGAGTTTTATGCAAATGCTGCAGTGTACGACATTGTAACCAAGATGATGAAAAAATTGAATCTGAATTTATACGAATATCAGGATGCGGTTTATCTGACAGCCGGAGAGGGCAACCGCGTGTTTGGATATACAAACGATGATATGAAGCGGCTGCTTGGTTTGCGGTTAAACCGGGAGCTGTATATGGTTTACTTTATCATGTATAATTTCCTGTTATTGTTCTATCAGGATTCCGCATCGTATCAGGTGAAGGAATATGTGCGGCTCGAAGATATTTTAGAGCAGGTGACGATATATCTTGCATCAATCACGAAGGATCTGTCGGTCTACTCCATGAGTGATGTGGAGGCGGACAGCTTTAAGTCACTGGCGCTTTTGTGGGATGAGCTTCCGCTTGTGACTTCGGATGAGAAGGACAAGAATCGTGCCAGCCGTGCGTCCCGTACCGGATATGTGAAGCTGACGTTTAATTTCTTACAGGAACAGAAATTATTTATCGCGGTGGAAGACCGCTATTATCCAACCAATCGGTTCCATGCGATCGTGGAGAACTATTTCGAGGAGTACAAGGGAAAAATCTACAAAGTACTGGGAGGAGAGACAAATGCCTAGTATCAACCGTATTCGTGTCAACAATGTAAAATATAATTTCGGAACGCAGTACTACGATGATTTTACCATGCGGATGTATGGAAAGAACACCCTGTACGATCTGGCAAATGGTGGTGGAAAGAGTGTACTGATGCTGCTTTTGATGCAGAACATGATCCCAAACTGTACGCTCGATGAGAAACAGCCGATCGAGAAGCTGTTCCGTACTGGAAATGGAAATACAACGATCCATTCCCTCGTCGAATGGAAGTTGGATGAGCAGGATCGTAAGGAAGGCTACCGCTATATGACGACGGGATTCTGTGCGCGCAAAGCAAAGGATGTCGAGGGCGAGACGGCTAAGAAGGATGTGGCAGCGATTGAGTATTTCAATTACTGTATCTTCTACCGGGAATACAATAAAAACGATATTATTAACCTGCCATTGTCGAAGGACAAAGAGCGTATTACCTTTCAGGGACTGCGGAATTATCTGAAGGAGTTAGAGCACCGTGATATGTCGCTGAAGGTCTGTATCTTTGACCGGAAGGGCGAGTACCAGCGGTTTATCAGCGGATATGGTCTGCATGAGAGCCAGTGGGAGATCATCCGTGGAATCAATAAGACCGAGGGACATGTGCGTACATATTTCGAGACGAATTATAAGACGACGCGGAAAGTCGTAGAAGATCTGTTGATTGAGGGTATCATCGAGAAGGCGTATGCGGTAAAGACGATGCGCGACGGCGAGGACTCCGACACGATGGCGAAGATGCTCATGGATATCAAAGAGCAGCTTACGATCCTTGCCAAGAAAAAAAAGGATATTACAAGCTATGACCATCAGGCGGAGTTGATCGAGGTGTTACGGGATAAGGTTGCTTCTTTTATGAGTCTGTATCAGGAGCAGACGAATATGGAGAAGCTTCTGGCAGATATCTGTGTGACTGGTGAGGAGTTCGTGAAAAATGATGCGGAAACGCTGGAGAAGCTGGAGCAGACGCGCAATGAGAAGCGTGCGGCAAAGGACGACCAGAGAAAGAGAATGGAATGCCTGAAGGTGGCGCGGGATAAAAGACATCTTGAACAGCTTTACGGACAGATCAAACAGGCAGAAAAACAGCTTTCTATGGAGCAGAGCCGTCTGGAGACTGAGCAGGCGGAGTTCGCAAAAAAAGAGAGTATTAACGAGTATCTTGAATATGTGGATGACCGCAGGAAAAAGGATGAACTGGAGGCGTGGGTAAAGGCGCAGATGAATGCGTCAGCCTTTGATGAGACACAGTTATATACCTATGCCTATAATATAAAGATGCGCATGGATGTGCAGATGACGAACCTGCGCAACCAGATTGCAGCCGATACGGAAGAATTAAAGCGTGAGGTCGCAAAGCAGAAATATAATGAGAAGATGCTTGCTGAGATGCAGGTGCAGCAGGCAGTGTATGAGCATAGCAAGCAGGAGGCTGAGGCACAGATCCGGCAGTTATCCGAACAGCTTTCCGCAATCCGTATGGAGATGAATGAGATCCGGTTTACGAAAGTGGATGAGCAGCTTGCAGAGTCCAAAGAGTTACTGGCATCTTTGCAGGAACAGCAGACACAGGAGGAAGCGCTTGTCGCAGATTGCAGGAAACAGGAAGAAGCGCAGAAGGAACGGCTGATGCAGCTTCGTCTGCAGCAGGCAGAAAATGAGAAGCAGCTTGCGGAGCTTCTGACGAAGGAACAGGCGTTTGAGGAAGCGGCAGAAAAGCTGCATAAGATACAGACCATTTACGGGGCAGCCGAGATGGAAGCACTGTCGGATGTGCTGGCAGATCGTATCCGGGAAGCTGTGCTTAAGATAGAGGCACTGAAAAAGCAGGGTGTGGAATGCGCCAAGAATGCGGAGCGACTGGCGGAGGGCAGATTGATCGGAGTATCCGAGGCTGCCAAGAAGGTATTGGATTATATTGAGACACGGCATGGCAGTGCAGCCATGTACGGAATGGATTATGTATCGGCTCTGCCGGCAGACAAGCAGGCGGCAGTACTTTCGGCAAATCCACAGCTTGTCTATGGGATTGTAGCAGGGGACTACGATACACTGGTGGAAGACCCGAATATCCGCACGATTGATACAGGAGAAGTTCCAGTTTATATTTACGACCGTGACCGGATGGAAGAGATGGCGATGCATCTCGGAGACAATGTGTTTGCGGTGTCCGCAACACCGGAGTATCTGCTGGATGCAGAGACGATCAGCACATTGGTCGCAAAGGAACGGCAGCGGGAGACAGAGATTGGTGATCAGCTAGCAATGCAGGAGGAAATGCTTTCTGCATACCGGGAGGATCAGGCATTTTTGATCCGTCTGTCTGACCGGGATCTGTTGGAGGCAGGAAAACGTCTGGCAGATGCGAGAAAGACAGCGACAGAATTAGAAACGCAGCTTACCGATTGTATGGATGAGCTGGAAACGATCCGAAAGAAGATTGCGGCATCGAAAGAAAAACAGGAAACCTGTAAGCAGGAATACGAAGCATGCTTACAGGATGTGAACCGCTTATATACTGTGGAACAATTAACCTCGGTGATTGCCACACAGGAACAGCGGCAGGCAGAGGCAGAAAAGGCACTGGAGCGTCTGGAAGAACAGAAGGCATCATTCGTCGCACAGGGCGGAGACAGCCGTCTGGATACGGAACAGACAGAAGCAAAGCTTCGTTTTATGCAGGAACAGTTAGATACACTCACACGGGAGTGGAGGGAAAATTACGAAGCTTATTATAATATTGATCAGGAGTACGAGGTGCTGACGATATCGGACGAGGATCTGCGTGCGAGATTCCAGACGATGGTCGATGAGAACCGCGGCGATATGCGTGCGATGGAGGATAAGCAGCTTGTGATCGCAACATTGCTTGCCTCGATGGAAAAATCCAGAAAGTCGATCGAGCGTAGAGGGGTTGATTTCAAGGAACTGGCAGATCTGGAAAGTTGGAACCTGCTTTATTTCTCAGATGATGCGGTGCTTACCGTATGCCGGAAGAATATCGCGCAGACAAAGGAGCAGCTAAAGAAAGAGGAACGGCAGCTCGCTGAGATCCGTTCCAAAGCAGATAAGCTGGATGGAAGCATTCAGTATGCGATCGAGAATATCCAGAATGGATATGGCGCCTATGAGGAAGTGGATGCCAGTGAGTCGGAGATCATTGCAAGTCTCGAAAGCGGTCAGACATTGCTTGCACGTCTGGAGGCGGAAGCCAAGGCGTGCGACGAAGAGTACCGTACCTATGAGAAACGGCAGCGGTATATGACAGATCTGTATAAGGATGTCAAGCGGATCGTAACGACGCATGAAATCAGTCTGGAAGATGCGACACCAATGCTAGAGGATAAAGAAACTTTACGGGAATTGTTTGAATCCCAGCTTATGAATTTTGACCGGACATGCAAACAGCTTGACCGTGCGAAAAATGAGCTGCTCAAATTCAAGGGCAATACGGCCCAGGCGTTTGATGAGATGCATGCGTATGAATTTGCCGGAACGATCCGGGATGATGTGCGCATACCAGAAAACTATGCAGAGGCAAAGACGCTGGTGGACAATCTGGAGTCTATGGTTGGATATGTGCGTCTGGAGCGTGACCGCGTGGAGAAGAGCCTGACAGATATGGAAAGCCTCAAAGCAAATTTCGAGGAACAATGTTTACAGCGATGTCTGGATGTGCGGACGGAACTGGATAAATTACCAAAGCTTTCCCGTATCATTATGGAGGACGAAGTGATCCAGATGGTAGGCTTGCAGGTGCCATATGTGAAGGATGAATTCTTAAAGCAGCGGATGTCGGATTATGTAGACCGTATCGTGGCACAGGCAGATGATTATGAGCTGGATCGCGACCGGATGAAATTTATCCGGAACAGTCTGACTTTAAAGAAATTGTTCAGTGTGATTGTAACCGATATGAATGCGATCAAGCTGAGTCTGTATAAGCGGGAAAGAATAAAAGAACAGAGCCGTTATCTGAAATACGAGGAGGCGGTCGGAAGTACCGGACAGTCGCAGGGTATTTATATCCAGTTCCTGATTTCCATCATCAATTACATTTCCGGTATGTACCGGATCGGAAATGAGGATACAGGAACAAAGACGATCTTTATTGATAACCCGTTTGGTGCAGCGAAGGATGTGTACATCTGGGAGCCGATCTTCGCGCTGCTTGCAGCAAATCATGTACAGCTGATCGTGCCGGCGCGTGGCGCGACACCAGCGATTACCGGACGGTTTGATGTCAATTATATTTTAGGACAACAGATGGCAGGCGGAAAGCAGTTGACCGTAGTTGTCGATTATACAAGCAAAGTCGAGCAGGAGGAGCTTGTTTATCAGGATCTTGAATATGAACAGGTCAGCTTCGACTTTATATAGCAGGGAAAGACAGAGGATAAGTTATGCATTACAAGGAAGTAAAAGCAATTTTATCTCCGCAGAATGGTCTGAATATCTATCGGGGATGCAGTTATTCGTGTGTGTTCTGTGATGCGCGCAGTACCTGTCACAGGATGGATCATGAATTCGAAGATATCGAGGTAAAAGCCCATGCTGTGGATATGCTGGAGTATGCATTGAAGAAAAAACGGACAAGGAGCATGGTACAGATCGGTTCTTCATCGGAGCCGTATATTCCGCTCGAAGAAGAATTACAACTGGTGCGGCGATGTCTGAATCAGATTGAACGGTTCGATTTCGGTCTGGTATTACATACGCATTCGATGCTTGCGCTACGGGATATTGATATATTAGATAAGATCAATCGCAAGACAAAATGTATCGTGATCGTGCGGCTGAGCACCTATGATGATGCGCTCGCGAAAAGGTTAGAGCCGGGAACGTCGCTTCCATCGGAGCGGTTCTCACTGATGCAGCAGTTCACGGAGCGGGGCATCACGGTGATCGTCAATCTGGCGCCGATCCTGCCGTTTATCAATGACGATATGGAGAACATACAGGGGTTGTTGTCGTACTGTGTGAAAGCGAACGTATATGGAATCCTGACGGACAAAATGTGTCCGGTGTTAAGAGAGGGAAACCGGGAGCGGTTTTATCAGCAGCTCTATAAGAATTTCCCGGATGTCTACGATCAGTACGAGGCGGTTTACGCAGACGAGAAGACATTGAAGACAAAGAATTATGTTGAGATCATGGCGTGTATCCGCGAGACCTGCGAGACGCATGGAATCCAGTATGACAAGGAAGAACTGCTCCGGTTCACGCGGGAGTATAAGAACAAGACGATCGGAACACAGCTCAGTTTGTTTGACATGATGTAAAAATGGTAGATATATGAGGAGATGGAGAAGATGAGTAAGAGCAAAAAAGAAAGACAACAGGAAAAAAAGGAGCAGAGGCAGGTACAGGCACAATCAAAACAGCCGGTAGCAGAGAAAAAGGCAGAACCGAAACCTGTGGAAGCGAAGAAAGCGCAGTCAGAGACCGCCACGGATGTGAAGATGAATTTCTATTCGGGAATGTCTATGGTCATGACGATTATGGCAGCCGCCTCGGCAGTGGTAGCAATGATTGTAGCGGCAAGAGGGTTTTATTACATTTTACAGACTTTGTATGATGAGACGCAGACTGATATTGTACTTTTGAGCGATAATCTGGTTGCAGCAGATTTTAGTCCATCGATTCGCATCTTCCTGTATGTGATGGGACTGCTGATGGCAGTACAGGTGGTGTTATCTCTGGTAGGTACGGTAACAGCAATCAATCCGAAGAAGAAACCGCTCTTCCCAATCTCCGTAGCGATGACTGTTTTGGCGGTTGCGGCATTGGTGCTTTATCTGGTTGGACATGCAAAGACCGGAGATATCGCAAATATGTTTTCAAGAGTGGAAACACATAAGCAGATGGGACTTTATACGATCTATTTGTATGTCTTGATTGCAAATGTGGTTTGCGCAGTGGTAAATCTGTTCGGACAGATGTATGGTTTGAAGCTGTATAAAAAGACAGGCAGCACCTGTTAATAAAATAAAAATAATGTAGGAGGGTATGAAAATGGCATTTAAGGATTTTGTAAAGACAGTCAAGAGTGAAGCTGGTGACGCAGTGGAGGTTACAAAGCTGAAAGCAAAGATCAGCAAGGAAAAGGCAAATATCAAGGAGACATACGAGGCAATAGGCGAGATCTTCTACAATAAGGTAAAAGAGGGTGCACAGATGGACCCGGAATTTGCACCGCTGGTAGAGAAGATTGACGCAGCAAAAGAGTCAATCAAGAACTGCAATGACGAGATTGATCATGTAAAGATGAACTAAAATAAATGAAATAAGAAAGCAGAGGAAAACAAAGATGGACTATAATCAGATGAGCTTGAAGATGCATGAAGAAAATCACGGAAAGCTGGAGGTTGTCTCCAAGGTTGCAATCAATGACCGGGATGACTTAAGTACTGCTTATACACCAGGTGTTGCAGAGCCTTGCCGGAAGATTCATGCGAATCCGGCTGACGTATACAAATATACCTGCAAGGCAAATACCGTTGCTGTTGTATCCGATGGTACGGCTGTACTTGGACTTGGCGACATCGGACCGGAGGCTGCGATTCCAGTTATGGAAGGAAAGTCTGTGCTGTTCAAACGGTTTGCAGGCGTGGATGCATTTCCAATCTGTCTGGATACAAAGGATGTCGATGAGATCGTGGAGACAGTAAAGCGGATCGCACCGGTATTCGGCGGTATCAATCTGGAGGATATCTCTGCTCCACGTTGCTTTGAAATCGAGAGCCGTCTGAAGGAAGAACTGGATATCCCGGTATTCCACGATGATCAGCATGGAACAGCCATTGTAGTATCGGCGGGTCTGATTAATGCATTGAAACTGGTTGGAAAAACATTTGACAAGGCAAATGTTGTCATCAATGGCGCTGGTTCTGCGGGTATTTCTATCTGTAAGCTGCTGCTTGCACTTGGTATTGGCAATGTTGTTCTGGTTGATAAAAACGGAGCGCTTTGTCCGGGTGAGGATTGGATGAATCCGGCACAGGCATCGATGGCAGAGGTGACAAACAAGGACAAGCAGACAGGAGCGCTTGCCGAGATCATGAAGGGCAAGGATGTCTTTATCGGTGTGTCTGCACCGAATATTGTAACTGCAGAGATGGTCGCATCGATGGCAAACGATCCAATCGTATTCGCAATGGCAAATCCAACACCGGAGATCATGCCAGAGGAAGCAAAGAAGGGCGGCGTGCGCGTGATGGCAACCGGTCGTTCTGATTATCCAAACCAGATCAACAACGTGCTTGTATTCCCTGGTATTTTCCGTGGTGCTCTGGATGCGAAGGCAAAGGCAATCACAGAGGAGATGAAGATTGCGGCAGCCAAGGCGATTGCTTCGATCGTAACAGATGAGGAATTAAATGAGGAGTATATCATTCCGGGTGCTTTTGATGAGAGAGTGGCAAAGGTCGTTGCCAAGGCAGTATCGGATGAGGCAAAGAAGCTCGGAATCGTAAAGTAATAAGATAGTTGTAAAGATGCGGGAGGTGTGCAGATGGACGGAATGAGTCAGAAGCTCGAACAGGTGCAGGCGGAAGTAAATAAAGTGATCAAGGGCAAGGAGGACGTTGTAAAGAAGGTTCTTGCTGCCGTGATTGCAGGCGGACATATTCTGATGGAGGATATTCCGGGCGTAGGTAAGACAACGCTTGCGACAACCTTTGCAAAGAGTATGTCGATGCATTATAAGCGTGTGCAGTTCACACCGGATGTACTGCCGAGTGATATCCTGGGCTTTTCGATGTATAACTCTGCCACCAAGGAATTTGAATACCGGGAAGGTGCGGTTTTTACGAATCTGTTTTTAGCAGATGAGATTAACCGGACTTCTCCGAAGACACAGTCCGCATTGCTTGAAGTTATGGAAGAAAAGACGGCGACGGTCGACGGCGTGACCCGACCGTTGCCAGATCCATTTGTCGTCATCGCGACGGAGAACCCGTATGGTTCTTCGGGGACGCAGATGTTGCCGGAATCCCAGTTGGATCGTTTTATGGTCTGTTTGTCGATGGGATATCCAAGCCATGCAGATGCAGTGGCAATTCTGAAAGGAAATGCTGGGAAACTGCTTTCAAAGGTGCAAGAGGTCATTTCGATGGAGGAGGTGCTTGCACTGCGTACAATGACAAATGATCTCTATGTGAAAGATGAAATCTATGAGTATATTGTAAATCTGGTGGAGGCAACCCGGACGATGGATATTTTCTCGATGGGAGCCAGCCCACGAGGCACGATTGCGCTTTTGCGTATGGCAAAGGCGATGGCGGTGATCGACGGCAGAGATTATGTATGTGCAAAGGATGTGCAGGATGTGGCACGCGATGTGTTAGGACATCGTGTGAAGCTTTCGGCACGTGGAAAAGCACAGGGTATCACAATGCAGCAGGCAATCGGAATGGTGATCGCAAATGTTACAGCACCGAGGGTATAAGGATTGGCAGAGTATATTGTTCGGATAATTGGATATGGAATATTGCTCTTTGTAAATGGGATGATCTACTATTTTCTGCATAGCCAGTTTTATTTTCTGGTGCTTGTGCTGATGGTGGCAGGACCAATCCTTTCCGCAATGTCGGTGTGGGTATTGCGGCATTATTTGCAGGTAGAGATTCATCATGCGCAGGATTCCTATGGGGTACAGGGGGAGACTGCGTATTTTACGATACAGATCAAAAATCCAACGTGGTTTGTCTCGCTTGATACGAAGCTGATCGTAAATGTGGAGAACACTCTGATGGAGACGATCGGGCAGCAGGTATTTTCCGTGCCGGTACATGCGGGAAAAGGATATACCCTTACGCTTCCGGTTGTGGCGACGTATCCGGGACTGTTAAAGATCAGTGTGTCACGTGTGTATATCAAAGATCTGATTGGATTTTTCCGATTGAAGAAAAACGTGGAGCAGACGGCGGAGCTTAGTATCCTGCCGCGGGCTGTGACGGCTATCGCATATGAAAAGACGGCACTTGAACAGGGCATGTTGGAGAGCGAGGAAAGCTCCAAACGGGGAAATGATTTCTCTGATGTGCAGGAAGTCCGGGAGTATATTCCGGGCGATAAGCTGATGAGTATCCACTGGAAGCTGTCGGCGAAGCGGGATATCCTGATTGTAAAAGATCGTGTGAGTATGTCGGATCATCAGCTTGTGATCGTACCGGAGCTTTTTATCGACCGGACGGTTAATTTGGCAGCGATTCTGACGATGGCGTA
Source organism: Butyricicoccaceae bacterium (assembly GCA_963659815.1). Lineage (GTDB taxonomy): Bacteria > Bacillota > Clostridia > Lachnospirales > Lachnospiraceae > Coprococcus_C. The sequence continues at coordinate 18,264 of CAVKUW010000129.1, read as the reverse complement.
TTCTGTGATTCTGGAGCTGATACAGGAGCAGACGACAGTACGGCTTTTGTATTGGAGCGCGAACCGCTATGAATACGAAGATGTGCGGATTGATTATAAGGAAGAGTTAGATGCGGCGTTTACCCGCATGTTTTATGAGAAAGCGTATAAGAATCCGAGTGAGGCAGCAGATCATATGGCACTGGTGCACCCGGAGATGCATGCATATCTACATGTATTTAGTGATGGACAGGGTGCGCAGATGCAGGTGCGGGAGAATGAGTAGGTTGCAGGATGGCAAAAAAGAAGAATGCGGATACAATTGAACCGATGGAGCTGTGCGAGGGCGTGTACTTGCAGGAGGAATTCTTCGAGAAGAAGGAAAAACGTGTACTCACCCTGCTGTTGAAGGGCTTTATTGTCTATCTTCTTTCGATGGGAAGCATAGGCTTTTATCTGACGGCATTTGACATTTCATTTCATGTCGGACTTTGTCATGCTCTGATTTTGCTGACATCGCTTGGCTGTGCGATGTTGTATTACCGATTGATGGTGGAAAACCTTGGCTATCTGTTTCTGTTTGTCACCTTTGCATTTCTGGTATTTACATTCCGCGATTACATCAACAGTGGATTCTATGCCATTGTGAACATTACGGTCGATAATGCAGCCCAGTATTTCAACGTGGATATCCAGAGGTTATATGAGGAGAAAATTGGCAACCGGTATGTGACAGTCACGTTTGTGGCACTCTTTATCGGTATTGTGCTTGACATCTTATTAAATGTTTATATCTCCCGACGGATGCAGTATGTGACGGCAATCGTGATTATCATGTGTCTGAATCTGATCCCGCTTTATCTGACGATGGAGCCGGATTTGTTGTATGTGCTTATGATGCTTGCCGGTGTGGCTATGGCGATTATATTTAAGGCGGGAAAGCATTACAGTCCACAGGTATCAGTCAAGCGGAGCAATGCACAGTTTCAGGTGCAGGGGAAAAAGAAAAAAGAGGTTGCCTATGTCTATGACGTGAAAGCAATGGTGCAGGCAGGGGTACTGGCGGTAGTCACTGCAATACTGGTCGTGACGGCGGCAAGCAGCTTCCGTCCGAAAGAGACCTTTAATGTCGGATACACTGGAAACAAATATAAAGATCTGACAATGGCGGCGATGTCGACGTTGCTGGTTGATGGTTTTGAGGGTCTGTATCACAGAACTGGCACCAATGGCGGTGTTGGAGGTGGAAAGCTGGGCGATGTCTCGACGGTCTATCTGGATAATCAGACGGATCTGGTTGTGAAGCTTGCGCCTTATACAGCGAACCGAATTTATCTGAAAACATTTACAGGGGTTCGATATAATCCTTATGCCAATGAATGGACGCCGATGAGTGAGATCAAAGAATACGATGGCATGGATATGGATGCAGAGGCAAGAGCACTGGAAGAACAGTATGAACAGGGAGGGACAGACACTGCCAAAGCAACGATGGAAATCCAGTGTGTAGGTGTGTTACCGCAGGTTTATCAGCCGTATTATACCGCGGATGTGGGAACGCTGCGGAGGAACGGATATACCATTACATATTATCCTCGAATTGGGGACAATCGTGCTTCCGTCGATTATCAGACAATGGCATACACGGATGCGGATCTGTATGTGCCGGAGGAAAATATGGAAGCCGTGTCGGAGGTGGCAACCGAGCTTGGGACGATTGGAATGACAGAGGATGTGATCGCGTCGCTGCAAAAATATTTTGATGATAATTATCCGTATACGATTCGACCAGGAAAGACGCCGAAGAAAAAAGATTTTGTCAATTATTTCCTGACAGAGAATAAAAAAGGATATTGTTCATACTTTGCGAGTGCGGCGGTGCTGATTTTCCGATATATGGGAATCCCGGCAAGGTATGTGGAAGGGTATGCAATTGATTACGATCAGATATTAAGTGGCGAACTGGTCGATGGTGCAAATTATGCAGATTATTATGATGGCTATTCTGAGATTGGTGAGACCGCATATGTAAAAGTGAATGTCACGGATGCCGATGCGCATGCGTGGGTGGAGGTGTATGATCCGGTGATTGGCTGGTATCCGGTGGATGTGACACCGTCGTCAAGCGACGATGAGGATATCACGAATTTCTGGGATGAGTTTGCAGATTTCATGGGCGGCGACGAAAGCGGTTCCGATACGGTTACAGAGAACGGAAATGCACTTACGATCCCCGACAATCTGATGCGGAATATCGTGTATGGACTGGTGGCAATCGCGGCGTTCTTTGTTGTATTCGTGCTTGGAAAGCAATTTGTAATCTGGCTGTTGTTTTATATCCGGTTTGCAAAAGCTTCCTATAATGATAAGCTGATCTTATATTATAGCCGGATGGTGCAACGATATGAGAAGCGGCATAAAGAATTTGTGACTTGTAAAAACTATGAAGATCAGATCCAGTATATGTTTGCCCATATGGCACAGGAAGAGGCAGGGGCAGAGCTTGAGCCGCAATCGGAATCGGTAATTGAAATCTTAAATATCGCGGGCTTTTCAAATCAGTCCGTGGAAGAAGCTACCTATAAAAAAACGCAGGAATATCTGAAGAAACTGCGAAGGGCGGCAGGAAAATAGACATGCGAGAAATTGCATGTCTATTTTTTCTAAAATTTTCTATTTTTCCTTGAAAACCTATTGACTTTATAGGAATTGAGTAGTAGTATCATTTTCAATGAATACATACTATTCATATTAAAGAGGTATGAAATGTAGGAAATGGCAAAAATAGAAACGAAAAAGGAGAAAACAAAGATGAAGATTGCAAAACAGTTAACCGAATTGATTGGAAATACTCCACTTCTGGAGCTTACAAATTACGAGAAGGAGCAGGACTTAAAGGCAAAGATCGTAGTCAAGCTTGAGTACTTCAACCCACTTGGAAGCGTAAAGGATCGTGTTGCAAATGCGATGATCGAGCAGGGAATCAAGGATGGCAAGATCAATCAGGATACTGTCATCATTGAGCCAACGAGTGGAAATACAGGAATCGGTCTTGCGTTTGTATGTGCTGCAAAGGGACTGCATCTGATCCTGACCATGCCGGATACGATGAGTGTGGAGCGTCGGAAGATCGTTGGTGCGCTTGGCGCAGAGATCGTTCTGACACCGGGACGCGAGGGCATGAAGGGTGCGATCGCAAAGGCAGAGAGCCTGAAGGAAGAGTACGGAAATGCATTTATTCCACAGCAGTTTGAGAATGCTGCAAATCCGGCTATCCATAAGGCAACAACAGCACAGGAGATCTGGAATGATACAGATGGACAGGTAGATATCTTCGTATCAGCCGTAGGTACAGGCGGAACCGTAACAGGAACCGGACTTGGCTTGAAGGAGAAGAATCCAGAAGTGAAGGTTGTTGCAGTAGAGCCTGCAAGCTCTCCGGTTCTTTCCGGAGGAAAGCCGGGTCCACATAAGATTCAGGGCATCGGTGCCGGATTCGTACCGGATGTACTTCGTATGGATATCTTAGATGAGATCATCCCGGTAGAAAACGATGCAGCATTTGAGACATCCAGAGATGTAGCAAGAACCGATGGCGTACTCGTTGGTATCTCTTCCGGAGCTGCACTGTTCGCTGCAGCCGAGCTTGCAAAGCGTCCGGAGAATGAAGGAAAGACAATCGTTGTATTGCTTCCGGATACCGGGGAGAGATATTTATCGACTTCTCTGTTTGTATAAATTAAAGGAACATTATGAAAAAAAAGACAATTCCCGTTCTGCTTGTATTTGCGCTGTTTCTTATCGGATGCGGAAAGCAGGCGGATGGGACAATCCAAATTACAAATGTATCGTATGATCCGACACGGGAATTCTACGAAGCATATAATCAGATGTTCGAGGAACATTATCAGGATACATATGGCGAGACTGTAGAGGTGATCCAGTCACATGGCGGTTCCGGGGCGCAGGCACGATCTGTGGTGGAGGGCTGTAATGCGGATGTCGTAACGCTCGCACTCGAACATGATATTACATTGATTCAGAATACCGGTCTGATTGATGCGGGATGGAAGACTGAGTTTGCCGATGATTCATCCCCATATACATCGACGATCGTTTTCCTTGTAAGAAAGGGAAATCCGAAGCAGATTCAGGACTGGGATGATCTGATCCGTGAGGATGTGGAGGTTATCACACCCGACCCGAAGAGCAGCGGTGGCGCCTGCTGGAATTTCTTAGCCGCTTTAAGTTATGCGAAGACGGTATATAAGGAAGAATCCAGCCAGCAGGATTTCATGCGGAAGTTATACAGCCGGGTTTCAGTCATGGATTCCGGTGCCAGAGGCGCTACAACGACCTTTGTAGAGAACAAAAAGGGCGATGTGCTTGTGGCATGGGAAAATGAAGCGATTACGATTCAGAATTCTTATGCCGGTGAATATGAGATCGTCAATCCATCGGTCAGCATACTGGCGCAGCCGAGTGTGGCAATCGTCGACGATAACGCGGATGCCAACGGCACCCAGGAAGTAAGCAGGCAGTATCTGGAATATCTGTACAGTGATGAGGCACAACGGTTGATCGGAACCTATGGATATCGTCCGGCCAATGCAGAAATTCGGAAGGAATATGCAGATAAATTTGATCTGACTATCGATTTGTGGAGTATCGATGATTTTGGCGGATGGGACAACGCCTATGAAACGTATTTCGATGATGGTGCATGGTTCGATCAGATCTATAACCATTCGTAGAGGAAAGAGTACAAAGTGATGAAGAAAGCAAAAAAGACGCGTGTGATTCCGGGATATCATCTGACATTTGGAATCGTAATTACATTATTATCCCTGATCGTACTGATCCCGCTTGCATCGGTGCTTGTCTATGCACTGAAGCTTTCACCGGGGGAGTGGTTCCGGCTTATCATGAAGGAAAATGTAAGAAATGCATTTCTGACAAGTATCGGATGTTCCTTCCTGGCAGCTGTGATCAATACCGTGTTTGGGCTGATCCTTGCATGGACACTTGTCAAATATGATTTTCCGGGGAAGAAGCTGTTAGACGGATTCATCGAGCTTCCGTTTGCACTTCCGACCGCGGTTGCAGGTATCACGCTTTCAAAGCTTTTCTCGGACAGTGGATTTTACGGAAAGATATTCGCGAAGCTGGGAATCCAGATCGCTTATACGAAGACCGGACTTGTGATCGCACTGATCTTTGTCGGAATCCCGTTTGTTGTGCGGGCGGTGCAGCCGGTATTAGAGAAGATGGACGGACAGTATGAGGAAGCGGCATTCATGCTTGGTGCAAGCCGCAGGAAAACATTTCTTGCCGTGATCCTTCCGGAGTTGCGACCGGCGCTGCTTACCGGATTCGGGCTGGCATTCGCCAGAGGCATCGGAGAGTACGGAAGTGTCATCTACATATCGGGAAACAGTGCGAAGGACAAGACGCAGGTCATCTCGTATGTGATTATGCAGAAGCTTGGAATGATCGACTATGAGAGTGCCACAGCGATTGCGCTGCTGATGTTAATTATATCGTTTGTGTTATTGTTATTTATCAATATTGTTCAGGCGAGACAATCCGCCAGAACAAACCTGTTATAGTCAGTGAGAAAGATACATGCAGAGAAAGGAGGAACCAGCATGAGTGAAAATGAGAAATTAGAGCGAAGCAGACGCCGGACAAAAATTATATTAATCACGATTACGGTACTGTTTATCGTGCTGATGCTGGTCGTGCCACTACTTTCTGTGATCGTCAATTCCCTGCGTGAGGGATTCGCATTTTACATCGAGTCGATCTCGACAGAGTATGTGCGACACTCACTGCTTGTGACGTTGCTTGCAACCGGTATCGCAGTTGTTGTGAATACGATATTTGGAATCTGCGCCGCATGGCTGCTCACGAAGTTTTCTTTCCGGGGCAAACAGATTCTTGCAACTTTGATCGATATACCATTTTCGATATCGCCGGTCATCGTAGGACTTGCCTACCTGATGACGTTCGGCAGACTTGGATGGTTCTACCCGGTGATCCGGGCGTTTAATCAGCATTTTGGAACGGATGTGCGAATCGCATTTGCGATTCCGGGCGTGGTTCTCGCCACGGTGTTTGTCACATTTCCGTTTGTCTCAAGAGAAATCATCCCGGTATTAAATGTACAGGGAAAGGATGAGGAAGAAGCCGCTGCGCTGATGGGTGCAAAGGGATTTACGATATTTCGAAAGATCACATTCCCACATATGAAATGGGGACTGATCTACGGCATCATCCTCTGTACGGCGCGGGCGCTGGGAGAGTTCGGTGCGGTAAATGCACTCTCGAAGACGCGAGGCGAGACATTTACCCTGCCGCTTGAGATTGATGCCCTGTATATGTCGGGTACGAAGACCTCGATCACCGCGGCATTTGCGGTATCTTCGATACTTGTGATCTTAGCGATCATCTTACTGATTGCAAGAAATATTATCGAGCATAGAGGAAAAGAGAAAGAGCCGAAAGGAACAAGGTAGAGACTATGTATGTGGAAATGAAAAATATCTATAAGAAATATGGTGATTTCCTCGCATCGGACAATGTGAGCTTCGGCGTTGAGAAAGGAAAGCTGGTCGCTCTGCTTGGACCATCCGGAAGCGGAAAGACAACGCTTCTTCGGATGATCGCAGGACTCGAAAATCCAAATGAAGGTGATATATTTATTGACGGCAAACGCGTCAATGATATTCCAGCATCAAAACGTGGAATTGGATTCGTATTTCAGAGCTACGCATTGTTCCGTTATATGACGGTATATGAGAATGTAGCATTTGGATTGGAGCTTCAGAAGATGCCGAAGAAACAGATCAAAGAGCGTGTGACCGAGCTGTTATCGCTGACCGGACTTTCCGGCATGGAGAAGCGGTATCCAAATCAGCTATCCGGCGGACAGCGGCAGCGTGTGGCATTCGCCAGAGCGTTAGCGCCGAATCCACAGGTGCTGTTGTTGGACGAGCCATTTGCAGCGATTGATGCGAAGGTGCGAACCGAGCTTCGGACATGGCTAAAGGAGATGGTCACAAAGCTTGGTATCACGAGTATCTTCGTTACACACGATCAGGATGAGGCAGTCGAGGTTGCGGATGAGATCATTATCACCAACCACGGCGTGGTTGAGCAGATGGGAACTCCATTGGAGATCTACAAATCCCCGGATACCCCATTTGTGGCACAGTTTATCGGACGGTCATCGGTGGTGGAAGATTACGACCGGCTGAAAGGATTTGAACGAATCCCACATGCGGATAAAGCGGTAATCCGACCAGAATTCGTGAAGATCTCCAAGAGTGGAAAGCTCGATCAGTATATCAGTGCTGCGGAGCTTGGAACGGTTAAGGAAGTGATCTTCAAGGGAAACCGCATGGATGTCGTTGTCGACATCAACGGAATCGAGGTAACCGGCGAGCGGTCGCTCGAGAAAGATCTCGTATCGGTCGGAGAGACGGTACATGTGCTGATCTACCGGTTATATGTATTTGATGAAGAAAAGACGTATTTGTTAGAGAATAAAGAGATGCAGGAGCAGGATGTATTCTACATCTAGTGCAAAGGAAAACTGGAAGGGAGTCGCTTATGAACATCGAGAACACAGAGCTTCTTCATACGGACGTGCTGATCATCGGAGGCGGAACCGCCGGATGCTATGCGGCACTTACTGTAAGGGAGAATTCCGATTACAAGATCATCATAGCGGAAAAGGCGAACATCAAGCGGAGCGGTTGTTTAGCTGCTGGTGTCAATGCAATCAATGCCTATATCGTGAAGGGCAGAAAGCCGGAAGATTATGTGAACTACGCGAAGAAGGATGCGGACAATATCGTGCGGGAGGATTTGCTGCTCACGATGTCCGAGGGCTTGAACCGCGTGACGGCGAAGATGGAACAGCTTGGACTGGTCATCTTAAAGGATGAAAATGGTGAGTACGTCGCCAGAGGCAACCGGAACATCAAAATCAACGGTGAGAACATGAAGCCGCTTCTTGCATCGGCAGTGGAAGCACTTCCGGATGTCACGATCCTGAACCGGGTGAATATCACCGATTATTTGATAGAAGATAACGAGATCAAGGGTGCAATCGGATTTTCTATCGAAGAACAGAAGGTCTATGTGATCCGGGCGAAGAAAGTGCTCTGCGCAACCGGTGGTGCAGCTGGTTTGTACCGACCGAACAATCCGGGCTTTTCGAGACATAAAATGTGGTACCCGCCATTTAATACCGGAGCGGGATTTGCAATGGGAATTCTCGGTGGTGCCGAGATGACAACGTTCGAGATGCGGTTTATCGCTCTTCGTTGTAAGGATACGATCGCACCGACCGGAACGATCGCACAGGGCGTTGGCGCGAAACAGGTCAATGCACTTGGCGAGGTATATGAGACAAAATACGGACTGACAACTTCAGAGCGTGTCTATGGCACGGTGATGGAGAATCTGCAGGGCAGAGGTCCTTGTTATCTCCGTACAGAAGGTATTTCAGAGGAACAGAACGAATCGCTGAAAAAGGCGTATCTGAACATGGCACCGAGCCAGACGCTGAAATGGCTCGAATCTGGAAAGAAGCCGAGTGAGCAGAATGTTGAGATCGAAGGAACCGAGCCGTATATCGTAGGCGGACATACCGCGAGTGGCTACTGGGTTGACACGAACCGCCAGACGACAATCAACGGATTATATGCAGCCGGGGATGTGGCAGGTGGATGTCCACAGAAATATGTGACAGGCGCGATGGTCGAGGGCGAGATTGCGGCGAAGCATATCGTACAGATGCTTGACGAGCAGGCAGGTACATCGAAGGAAAAATCCGCAGATGAGACATTCGATGCAAAGCTTCAGACGTTTTTGGATGATAAGACCGCCGAATACAGCCATTACCTGAACAATCCATCCGGGATGTTTACAACAGAGGCACTTGAGGAAGCAATGCAGAAGGTTATGGATAATTACGCAGGCGGAATCTCCACCCATTACCAGTTCAACGCGAAGCAGTTGGAGCTGGCAAAGCAGAAGATCAGGCAGCTGCAGGAGCTTCTGCCAGATGTGAAGGCGGACGACATGCATGAGCTGATGTTTGTCTATGAGCTGCGGGAGCGATTGGTTGTATGCTTATCCGTGATTGCACATCTTGAAGCGAGAAAAGAGACACGTTGGCACAGCTTCGCAGAGAATCTGGATTATCCGGAGAAAAGCGATGCGTGGTTAAAATATGTAAACTCCAGATACGAGGACGGCGAGATTAAAATCATCTTCCGTGACTTAGTAGGAAGGGAGGACATCTATGAGCATCTTCATTGATAAAGAAAAATGTAAGAAATGTGGCAAATGTGCAGCCGTCTGTCCGGGCAGCCTGATCGGCAAGAATCCGGATGGCACTGCATGCATGCGCTACCCGAAAGACTGCTGGGGCTGTTCTTCGTGCATCAAGGAATGTAAATTCGGGGCGATCGCCTTATACCTTGGCGCAGACATTGGCGGCATGGGAAGTAAGATGACCGTGAATGCAGAGGACGGCAAGCTTTATTGGAACATCGAGAAACGGGATGGCACGACCGAGCAGGTTGTGATTAACCAGAAGGAATCGAACAAGTATTAGATCGAAAGGAAGGTACAAGAGGATGGGACAGTTATCACATCTGGATGAATTGGAAGCAGAAGCGATTTACATTATCAGAGAAGTGGCAGCCGAGTGTGAGAAGCCGGTTATGCTTTATTCCATCGGAAAGGACAGCTCCGTTATGCTGCATCTGGCGATGAAAGCATTTTACCCGGAGAAGCCACCATTTCCGTTCCTGCATGTCAACACGACATGGAAGTTCAAGGAGATGATCGAGTTCCGCGATTACATGGCGAAGAAGCTCGGCATTGAGATGCTTGAGTATATCAACGAGGAAGGCGTAAAGCAGGGTATCAATCCATTTGACCACGGCAGTGCTTACACAGATATCATGAAGACACAGGCATTGAAGCAGGCACTCGACAAATACGGATTTACCGCAGCCTTTGGTGGTGGTCGTAGAGACGAGGAGAAATCCAGAGCAAAAGAGCGTATCTTCTCCTTTAGAAATGAGCATCACGCATGGGACCCGAAGAACCAGAGACCGGAGATGTGGAAGCTTTACAATTCCAAGATCAAGAAGAAAGAGGAAGTCCGGGTATTCCCACTTTCGAACTGGACAGAGAAGGATATCTGGCAGTACATCAAGCGTGAAAACATTGAAATCCCATCGCTGTATTTCGCAAAGGTAAGACCGGTCGTATACCGGGATGGGAATATCATCATGGTAGATGATGACCGTATGAAGCTTCTGCCGGGCGAGAAAATCGAGTACAAGAGTGTGCGTTTCCGTACCCTTGGATGTTACCCACTGACCGGTGGATGCGAGTCAACCGCAGATACACTGGATGCAATTATAGAGGAAACACTTTCAGCAGTTTCTTCCGAGCGTACAACGCGTGTCATTGACAACGAGGCAGCCGGAAGCATGGAACGAAGAAAACGGGAGGGATATTTCTAAGATGAGCGGATTATTAAAATTTATCACTTGCGGTAGTGTGGACGATGGAAAATCCACATTGATCGGACATATCTTATATGATTCCAAGCTGCTTTACGCAGATCAGGAAAAGGCACTTGAATTAGACAGTAAGGTCGGAAGCCGCGGCGGTGCGATCGATTACTCCCTTCTGTTGGATGGTCTGATGGCAGAGCGTGAGCAGGGTATCACGATCGACGTTGCCTACAGGTATTTCACAACAGACAAGCGAAGCTTTATCGTGGCAGATACACCGGGACATGAAGAGTACACAAGAAACATGGCAGTTGGAGCATCCTTTGCAGATCTTGCCGTAATCTTAGTGGATGCCAAGCAGGGCGTGCTCGTCCAGACAAGACGGCATGCAAGAATTTGTGCATTGATGGGTATCCGGTACTTCGTATTTGCAGTCAATAAGATGGATCTTGTCGGCTACGATGAGACACGTTTCCGTGAGATCGAGAAGCAGATCGAGGAGCTTACAAAAGAGCTTTCACTTCCAAATGTAACGATCATTCCGGTTTCCGCAACTGAGGGCGACAACGTTACAACAAAGTCAGAAAATATTCCTTGGTACACAGGCAAGGCATTGCTTCCGTATCTCGAGGATATCGATATTGCAGAGGATGACAGCGAGCAGGGATTTTATATGCCGGTACAGCGTGTGTGCCGTCCGGATCATACATTCCGTGGATTTCAGGGACAGATCGAGCATGGAAGCATTCATGTGGGCGATGAGATCACAACACTTCCAAGCAACGAGACAGCGAAGGTAAAGAGCATTTACATCGGAGACAAGGACAGCGAATCCGCAGCGAAGGGACAGCCGGTTACCATCCAGCTTGACCGTGAGGTGGACGTATCAAGAGGATGTGTTCTGACTGTCGCATCTGGTGCGAAGGTTGCATCATCCATCACAGCAACACTGCTCTGGATGGATGATGAGGAGCTGCAAAATGGCAAGAACTTCTTCTTCAAGCTTGGCACGAAGATGATCCTTGGTGCTGTGACGGATATCGAATATGCGATTGATGTTAACACCGGAGAGCAGAAGAAGGTTAGCAGCTTAAGCAAAAATGAGATTGCGGTCTGCAAGATCTCTCTGGCAGATAAGATCGTGGTCGATGAATTTAAGAATCATAAGACACTGGGCGAGTTCATCCTGATCGACCGTGTTACAAATATGACTTCTGCCTGCGGTGTCGTAGAGCAGGTACATATCGAAGAAACCGGATTGTATGAGGGCAGAGTTGACAGAAATACAAGAGCTGCCTTGAAGAACCAGAAGGCAATCACAGTGAAGTTCGTGGAAGGAAAAACGATCAACCGCGCGCGTGTCGAAGAAGTAGAAAAAGCACTGAGCATCGAGGGACGTCACACGTATCTGTACGCACCAGCCGACGGCGAGGCGATTGAGACAGTTGTGAAGCACCTGCACCGCGCTGGACTTGTCGTATTACTGCTTGTAAATGAGAAGCAGGACAAGACACTTACCGGAACCTATGATCTTGTATTTGCAGGCGATGCAAATGAGGAAGAGGTTAGCAAGCAGATAAGAGCTGCATCCGCATATGAGGGTACGATCGTTGCAGGAAGAGATTATATCTAGGAGGAGCTGGCATGAGGTTTAATACGAAAATTTTACATGGAAATAAAATGGGCGATGCCAATACCGGCGCGACTCTCACACCTGTGTATCAGTCAAGTGCCTTTTACCAGCCATCTGCGGAACAGCATGAGAAGCTGTTTCACAATAAGGCAACCGGATTTTCGTATACGCGAATCAACAACCCGACGATCTTTGCCTTTGAGGAACGCATGACGACACTCGAAGGCGGACTTGCATCGGTTGCCTGTGCATCTGGTATGGCAGCCATCACGAATGCCCTTTTGAATATCGTGACATGCGGACAGGAGATCGTCGCATCGACCAGCCTGTATGGTGGTTCGATTGATGTATTCCATGATTTCGAAGCATTTGGAATCAAGACGGTGTTCGTCGATATCAGCGACGTGAATGCGGTTGAGGCAGCCATCAATGAGAACACGCGTGTGATATTCGCAGAGACGATCGGCAATCCAAAGCTTGATGTCGTGGATATTGAGGCACTTGCCGAGCTGGCACACCGACATGAACTGCCGCTTGTGATGGATAACACGGTGGCAACCGCGTATCTGGTAAAGCCGATTGAAAAGGGCGCAGATATTGTTGTCAATTCTACATCGAAGTACATCAACGGCAACAGCAATGCAATCAGCGGTGTGATCACAGAAAGCGGACGGTTCAAATGGGACAAAGAGAAATACCCTGGGGTTGCAGAATACGCAAGATTTGGTAAAATGGCTTATACAGCAAAGCTTCGGAATGGGTTGTTCCGCAATACGGGAGCCTGTATGGCACCGCAGACAGCATTTTACAACCTGATTGGAATGGAGACGCTGGGACTGCGGATGGAGCGTGCGTGCAGCAATGCAAAAGCACTTGCAGAATTTTTGAATACATATCCGGATATCACGGTGAACTATCCGGGGTTAGCCTGTAGTCCTTGGCATGATGTGGCAGATAAGGTGCTTGCAAATGGATATAGCGCAATCTTAACGATACGTGTAGGTTCGAAGGAACGTGCATTTTCCATTATCAACAACCTGAGCATTCCAAAAATCGTATCAAATATCGGAGATACGAAGACGTTGATCATTCATCCGGAGTCAACGCTGAATGCACATAGTACAGAGAAAGAAAAAGAAGATGCAGGCGTCTTCGACGATCTGATCCGAATCAGTGTGGGCATAGAGGATATCGAGGATCTGCTCGAAGATTTCAAAGCGGCACTCGCTTAGACGTCAGGGTATGCATTACCAATAGGAGGATGAAAAGAGATGGCAGTTGATTATGCAGCATTAAAAAAAGGTGGATTTATGAGACAGAAGCAGAAGAACAACTTCTCGCTTCGTTTACAGGTAGTCGGAGGAAATCTGACGGCGGAAAATCTGAAAAAGATCGCTGAGGTAGCAGAAAAATATGGGGATGGACATGTCCATCTGACATCGAGACAGAGTGTGGAGATTCCATTTGTCAAGCTCGATAATGTTGAGGAAGTAAAGGCAGAGCTTGCAAAGGGCGGCTGTAAGCCGGGCGTGTGTGGACCACGTGTCCGTACGGTAACCGCATGTCAGGGAAATCAGATCTGTCCAAGTGGAAATATCGACAGCTACGATATCGCAAAGAAATTAGACGCACGGTATTATGCGAGAGAATTGCCACACAAGTTCAAGTTCGGTGTGACCGGATGTCAGAACAACTGCTTGAAGGCAGAGGAAAATGATGTCGGAATCAAGGGTGCATGCATCGTTTCCTACGATGAGCCAAGCTGTATCATGTGTGGCGTCTGTGTGAAGGCATGCCGCGAGAATGCGATCACAATCGAAGAAGGCAAGCTGACACTCGATACAGGCAAATGTAACTACTGTGGCAGATGTGCCAAGGCGTGTCCGACAGATGCATGGAAGGGCGAGAGCGGATATCTCGTATCCTTCGGTGGTTTGTTCGGAAATCAGATCTGCAAGGGAGAATCCTTCCTTCCGGTTATCACATCGGAGGAACAGTTATTCCGTGTGACAGATGCAGCCATTCAGTTTTTTGATGATTACGCAAATCCAAGTGAGCGTTTCCGTTTTACATTGGAGCGTGTTGGAATCGATAAATTTAAGGAAGTCATAAAGGAGGCTTATAATGGGTGATTTTGAGATTGATGAGAGAGTAGATATCACAGATGTTGTCTGCCCGATGACATTTGTAAAGGCAAAGGTAGCAATGGAAGAGCTGGAGATCGGTCAGGTGCTTGCAGTTACCATGAACGACGGTGAGCCAGTGCAGAATGTACCACGAAGCTTCAAGGAAGAGGGACAGCAGATCTTAAAGCTGATCGACAACGAGAACGGCACATACGATCTGATCGTGAAGAAGGTCGAAGAGTAGGAGGCAGCTATGGCAAAACGAGTAGGAACCGCAGAGTTTGAAGCGGAAGTGCTGAAAGAAAAGCTTCCGGTGATCGTAGAGTTTTATTCTGACAGCTGCATCCCATGTAAGCAGTTATCACCGATCCTTGGCGGGATCGAGGATGATTACGAGGACCGGGTCAAGGTAGTTAAGATCAATGTGAATTTCGATGCAGACCTTGCCGGGGAATATCAGGTGATGGCATCCCCAACGATTCTCTTCTTCAAGGATGGCAAGGAAGTTGAACGCATCCGCGGACTGGTAAAGCGTCCGGAGCTGGAAGAGAAAGTGAAAAACGTATTGAATTAAAGGAGGATAAATAAATGACAGTTGTAGTGGCAGGCGTTAAGAAGGAAGTAGAAGCAGGAACAACCATCGCAAAGCTCATCGTCGATGAGAAGGTGGAGAATCCGGATTATGTAACAGTTACAGTTAACGATGATTTTGTTGACAGCGACGTATTTGACAAGACAGAACTGAAGGACGGAGATACAGTAGAGTTCCTGTACTTCATGGGAGGAGGTGCATTTTAATGGCATTTACGAATGAACAGATGGAGCGTTACAGCCGTCATATCATTCTGCAGGAGGTTGGTGTAAAAGGACAGAAGAAGCTGATGAACGGCAAGGTTCTGATCATCGGTGCCGGAGGTCTCGGCGCACCTGCAGCAATGTATCTGGCAGCAGCCGGCGTTGGTACGATCGGTATTGTCGATGCCGATGAGGTTGACCTTTCAAATCTGCAGAGACAGATCATTCATGGTACTGCCGATGTAGGCAAAGCAAAGGTAAAATCCGCAAAAGAGACAATGAATGCGATGAACCCGGACGTCACAGTCAATACATACCGTGAATTTGTAACCTCAGAAAATATTATGGCTCTGATCAAGGATTATGATTTCATCATCGATGGAACTGATAACTTCCCGGCGAAGTTCCTGATCAACGATGCCTGTGTTATGGCGAAGAAACCATTTTCTCATGCAGGTATCATTCGTTTCAAGGGTCAGCTTATGACATATGTACCGGGAGAAGGCCCTTGCTATCGTTGTGTATTCAAGAATCCACCACCAAAGGATGCAGTTCCAACCTGTAAGCAGGCTGGTGTCATCGGTGCGATGGGCGGTGTAATCGGAAGCTTACAGGCGATGGAAGCAATCAAGTACCTGATCGGTGTCGGTGATCTGCTCACAGGCAAACTTCTGACCTATGATGCATTGAAGATGGAATTCCATACAATCAAGCTTCCGGATAACCACAGGACATGTGCAATCTGTGGCGACCATCCAACGATTCACAAGCTGATTGATTATGAACAGGTCGAGTGCGACGGAAAGTAGGTAGAACCATGTTAGTGATGACAAAAGCAGATTATGAGAAGATTCTGGAGCATTGCAAGAAGGGGCTGCCAAATGAATCCTGTGGATTGATCGGCGGTGTCGTTGAAGATGGAAAGAGATACATCAAGAAGGTGTATCTGCTCACAAATATTGATGCGAGCAACGAGCATTTCTCGATGGATCCGAAGGAGCAGCTTGCCGCAGTCAAGGATATGCGTGCAAATGGATACCAGTTGCTCGGCAACTTCCATTCTCACCCGGAATCCCCATCACGCCCATCCGAGGAGGACAAGCGTCTGGCATATGATTCCAAGGTAAATTATCTGATCCTCTCTCTGATGGATTTAGAGAACCCGGTATTGAATGCGTTCAATATTGATGAGGAAAAGAATGTGACAAAGGAAGAGCTTGTAATCGAATAGGTTTATTTGAGCGGCAGGAAGATGATTCCTGCCGTGTTTGCGTGATAAGCCTGGAAGCAAAAAGCCAGAACCGGAAACAAGAGCAATTTCTAAGGTTGAATGAAATAAGAATGTCAATTATAATATGCAGTAAGTATATTATAAACAAAGAGATATAGAAAGAAAAATATAACAGATATAAATTTGTAGAATGTATCAGGAAATCAGAAAAATAACAGATAACAGGAAGAAACACATATGATATGCATCAGTATCACACATAAGAATTTAACAGCGGCGAAGCGGGAGTGCTTTGCCTGCAAGGATGAGGAACAGATAAAACTGGCAGACGCCGTGGCGAAGGCATATCCGGAAGCTGGATTGGTTCTGCTTATGACATGTAACCGAAGTGAGATCTATATGAGTGGCACGGACACGGATTTCGTATGGCTGGAACAGCAGTTTGCAGATACAAAGAAATTCCCGGTTGAGGCGCTGAAGGGTGCCGCTATGCGGTATGAAGGAAGAAGCTGCCTGACACATCTGTGCCGCGTAGTCTGTGGACTGGATTCTGCTGTGCTCGGAGAGGTTGAGATCATCCGGCAGGTCAAGCAGGCGTATCTTGCAGCCAAAGAGCGCGGGCAGACCGATGCAGAGATGAATATGGTCTTCCAAGGGGCACTGCGGCTTGCCAAAGAAGTTGCAGAAACCTCGCAGATGACGCACCTTCCGGTATCTGTCGGAACGCTTGCATGTACAGCAGCGTTGAAGTTCTGTGCAGAGATGAATATAAATGATGAGACAGATGCGACGGAGAACAGGATTGTGAATGAAATGGATATGATTGCATATAGCAATCAGCAACGTGAAAATTCGGAAGAAAAAAACGTCCTCATTATCGGAGCTGCCGGGCAGATGGGAAGCATTGTGATGCGGGATCTGCTCGATGCGGATGCAAAGGTGCAGATCGTCGGAACGAGCCGGAAGCACAAGCAGGCATTGCAGAAAATCTTCTCGCATGAGCGGGTGCAATGGGTGCATTACGACCGACGGTATGAATACCTAAACTGGGCGGATGTGATAATCAGTGTGACGGACAGTCCGCATTATACATTCCTTGCAGATAAGGTAGCGGAAGTACGGAAGGAAACGAAACCGCAGTTGTTCTTAGACCTTGCGATTCCACGGGATATTGATGCAGAGATCGGAAGACTTTCCGGTTGCGTCGTGAAAGATCTCGATTATATCAAGTCGCTTGCGACAGAGAATAACCGGAAGAAGCTTTCCGAGGCGAAGAAGATTGAATTACTGATTGAAGAACATGTGGACGAGATGCAGAAGCTGCTTGCATTTCGGACATTTGTCGGGACGAGGAAGGACATCACGGAGAAGCTTGGTGAGAAATCCGCGATGTGGCTTTTGTACCAGTTAAAAGACGTTCTGGATGCACGGGACTTAAATCACGTATTAAAGGGGATAGAAGATGGCGTATTTTCCATTCATGATACAACTCGATGATAAACAATGTCTGATCGTAGGCGGCGGTGCAGTCGCAGCGCGGAAGGCGGCACAGATGTGCGAGTTTGGCGCATGTGTGACGGTGGCAGCACCGGAGATCTGCGCGGAACTGCTGGCTATCGCAGATACGGAACGGATAGATGAAACAGCAGATATAGTAGAAAATATTGATAGTAACTGCCAGAAAATACCAGATCGAATCCGGGTGTGGAAGCGCAAAGTCACAGAGTCGGACATTTCCGGTATGGATGTTGTAATTATGGCAACGGATGATGCGGAGCTTAATTCGCAGTATGCGGAGCTTTGCAGAAGTAAACATATACTGGTAAATGTGGTCGATGTGAAGAAAGATTGCGATTTTTATTTCCCGGCAATCATCAAGCAGGGGGAGGTCGTTGTTTCGGTGTCTACCGGAGGCAACAGTCCGATGCTTGCATCGAAGATCAAGAAGGATAT
>CAVKUW010000128.1:58199-61531 GCA_963659815.1 Butyricicoccaceae bacterium | reverse complement strand
AATCACCACAGATCATCGAGGACTATAAGGCGAGATTGATCGAGAAGGTGGATGAGCTTGCAATCAATACGCAGATTGACGATCAGCGTATTGCAGCCGAGGTTACAATGTATGCGGATAAGGTCTGTGTGGACGAAGAGGTTGTACGTCTCAGAAGTCATATTGACAGTACGATCAAGATTCTGACCGAGGGTGGCGCTGTTGGTAGAAAGCTCGATTTCATCGTGCAGGAGATGAACCGGGAAGCAAACACGATTCTTTCCAAGGCAAATTCCCTAATCATTTCCGATAAGGGAATCGACCTTAAGACGGAGATTGAGAAGGTTCGTGAACAGATACAGAATATAGAGTAGGAGGAACCAGATAGATTATGGCAAAGAAAGGTTCTTTGATCGTCATTTCCGGATTCTCCGGCGTTGGAAAAGGCACCGTGGTAAAGAAGATGGTTGCCGAGTATGGCTACAGCCTGTCGGTTTCTGCGACAACACGTGCACCGCGGGAAGGCGAAGTAGACGGAAGAGAATATTATTTCAAATCCGTGGATGAATTCCGGAATCTGATTGATTATAATGGATTTATTGAATGGGCACAGTATGTAGAAAACTACTATGGCACCCCAAGAAAATTTGTAGAAGATGAGATGGCGAAGGGGCATGATGTGATCTTAGAGATCGAAGTGCAGGGTGCGATGAATGTCCGGGAACAGTATCCGGATGCGATTCTTATCTTTATCACAGCACCGAGCGCGAAAGGACTCCGGGAGCGGCTGGCAGGACGTGGCACTGAGAGCGAGGAAGTCATCGACAAGCGCATGCAGCGTGCAGTGGAAGAGTCCGAGGATATGCAGCAATACGACTATATCGTTGTCAACGACGATTTAGATACATGTGTACACAGCGTACACTCGATTATTGTCGGCAGAAAATGTCTGCGCGAGAATAATCTGGAATTTATAGAAGAGATTAAAAACGAGCTGAAAGCTTTATAGGAAGGGAGATATAGACAATGATACATCCATCTTACACGGAATTAATGGAAGTGATTAACAGCGACGTAGAGCCAGGCGAACAGCCGGTTGTTCAGAGTCGTTATTCTGTGGTTATGGCAACTGCAAAGAGAGCCAGACAGATCATCGATGGCGCAGAGCCATTGGTAAAATCCGAGAGTGGCAAGCCACTTTCTACCGCAGTCAAGGAGCTGTATAGCGGAAAAGTTAAGATTGTCGGAGATGACGAGTAAAGAAAACCGAAAGGTTCAAAAAGGCTGCAGAACAAATGCTGTAGCCTTATTTACTTTTCACTTCTATTCTTTTAGGGAGGACAGCGTATGAAATTATTAGAAGTATTACAGGGACTGGATTATGAGGTTTTGCAGGGAAACACAGATACAGAGATCCGGGAGATCCAGAACGATTCGCGAAAGGTACAGCCGGGAGATCTGTTTTTCTGTATCTCTGGTGCGGTATCAGATGGACATACATATGCAGAGGATGTGGCTGCGAAGGGTGCAGCCGTGATCGTCGTGGAAAAGCCGGTAAATGTGCCAGATGCGGTAACTGTGATCCGTGTGGACAGTACCCGGTATGCAATGGGGAAAATCAGTTCTGCGTTTTATGGAAATCCTTCTGAAAAGCTGACGGTAATTGGATTGACCGGAACCAAAGGGAAGACGACAACGACCTATATGATCCGTGAGATGCTGGAACGCTCCGGGATTAAAACCGGCTTGATCGGTACGATTGAGATTATAGATGGAAGTCAGAAGATTCATGCGGACAACACAACACCAGAGTCGATGATCTTGCATAAATATTTAAAGAATATGGTGGAAAATGGCTGTAAGGCGGTCGTGATGGAGGTTTCTTCACAGGGACTGATGTTAGACCGTGTAGCGGGCGTGGATTTTGATTATGGTATCTTCACAAACCTGTCGAAGGATCATATCGGACCAAATGAGCACGCAAGCTTTGAGGAATACCGCGACTGGAAAGCAAAGTTGTTTACACTCTGCAAGACAGCTATTTTTAATGTGGACGATGCGAATGCAGCTTATATGATGGAGCATGCAACCTGTGAGAAATTAACCTACGGCGAGCGCACAGATGCGGATTACCGTGCAAAGGATATCGAGCTTTACAGAGAAAAAGGTGTGCTTGGAATCCAGTATGCATTGTGCGGAAAGCTGGATGCAAAGATCGTGGTAGATCTGCCGGGAGAGTTCTCTGTGCATAATTCTCTGGCAGCGATCGCGGTGGCAGACCAGATGCAGGTGGGTGTTGCCGATATTCAGAATATATTGAAGGAAGCAAAGGCACGCGGACGTGTGGAGATGATTCCAATCTCCGACGCATTTACGCTGATGATCGACTATGCGCATAATGCAATGGCACTGGAGAGTTTGCTTACTGCGCTTCGTGCCTACAATCCGAAACGGTTGGTTACCTTGTTTGGATGTGGCGGAAACCGCTCCAGAGACCGCCGGTTTGAGATGGGTGAAGTATCGGGAACGATGTCTGATTTTACGATTATTACAAGTGATAATCCAAGAGACGAGGAGCCGCTTGCGATTATCGCAGATATTGAAACCGGAATGAAGAAAACGAACGGAGAATACGTGAAGATCGCAGACCGGAAGGAAGCAATCCGGTATGCAATCCTGCATGCGAAAGAGGGCGATGTCATCGTTCTTGCAGGAAAGGGACATGAAGATTATCAGGAGATTCATGGTGTGAAATATCACATGGATGAACGGGATTTGATTCGTGAGATTTTGGAGGAAGAGGATGTCACAAACATATGCGGATATAATAATCGATATTTCGCATAGTGCGATCGACCGGGTGTTTCAATACCGGATCGGAGAGGCATGGAAAGAGCAGGTACAGGTTGGAAGTCTGGTGACGGTTCCGTTTGGGAAAGGAAATGCGCACCGGCACGGCTATGTGATCGGTATCACACAGACCCCGTCCTACGAACCGGATAAGATCAAGGAGATCGTCGATGTGCCGCAGAAAGGACTTCCGATCGTGGGAAAGCTGATCCAGCTTGCTGCATGGATGCGGGAGACATACGGTACAACGATGAATCAGGCACTGCAGACAGTGATGCCGGTCAAACAGACCGTGCGTAAAACTGCACAGAAGGTGGAGGAGACAACTTTGCCGGATACAAACTGGGAGTTTGTCACACTGAATGACGAGCAGCAGGCGCTGGTCGATGCATTTGCGGAGGATATACAGGCAGGGAAGCTGCATACATATCTGCTGCATGGCGTAACCGGAAGTGGAAAGACAGAGGTCTATATCCAGTGTATCAAGGAAGTGCTACGGGAAG
>CAVKUW010000128.1:0-58189 GCA_963659815.1 Butyricicoccaceae bacterium | reverse complement strand
TACGGGAAGGCGGTCAGGCGATCGTGCTGATTCCGGAAATCTCGTTGACATACCAGACACTGGCGCGGTTCCGGAAGCATTTTGGCGACCGGGTGGCATTTGTCAATTCCAAGCAGAGCAAGGGCGAGAAATACGAGCAGTTCCGCAAGGCAAAGGAAGGGGAAGTCGATGTTGTGATCGGTCCCCGCTCGGCACTTTTTACGCCATTTCCGAATCTGAAGCTGCTTGTAATGGATGAGGAGCATGATTCGGCATTCAAGAGTGATCAGGCACCGCGTTATCATGCAAGAGATGTGGCAATCAAACGTGCGGAGCTGGAAGGAGCCAGTGTGATACTTGGATCGGCGACGCCGAGTATCGAGAGCTATGCGCGGGCGGAAGCAGGACAGTACTGTCTGTGGGAGCTGAAAGACCGGCCGGATGGGGTGCGGGCACAGAAAATCGAGGTCGTGGATCTGCGGGAAGAGCTTCGACTTGGAAACCGCAGCATCATCAGCCGCAGTCTCTATGAGAAGATACAGGAACGGCTGGAGAGAAAAGAGCAGATGATGCTTTTTATCAACCGTCGGGGTTTCAACAGCTTTGTGTCATGTCGGGCATGCGGTGAGGCAATCAAATGTCCAAGATGCGATGTGGCGTTGACGTATCATCAGCAGGTACAGAGACAACTGGTGTGTCATTACTGTGGTTATGCGACCGCGATGCCAAGACAGTGTCCGTCTTGTAAATCGAATATGATCGCTGGATTTGGAACTGGTACAGAGAAGGTCGAAGAGGAAATAAAAAAATTGTTTCCTGCGATTAAGACCTTGCGGATGGATCGGGATACGACGATGCGCAAGGATGCGGGTGCGAGAATCCTGAAGCAGTTTGCGGAGGGAAAGGCAGATATGCTGATTGGTACCCAGATGATTGTCAAGGGACATGATTACAGCAATGTGACGCTCGTTGGTGTGATCCTGGCGGATTTGTCTCTATATGCAAATGATTACCGCGCGGGTGAGCGCACGTTTGATCTTCTGATACAGGCAGCCGGACGTGCCGGACGAGGCGAAAAAGAGGGAGAGGTCGTGATACAGACCTACCAGCCGGAGCATTATGCGATTGCGGCAGCCGCCAGTCAGGATTACAAGGCGTTTTATGATATGGAGATGGCATACAGGCGGATGCTTCGTTATCCACCGGTTTATGATATGTTGCAGATTCTGCTGACCGGAGAATCTAAAGGAAAAGTAGAAAGCTATGCCGGGATTTTATGCCGGGATTTAAAGGAAAAGACAAACACATTACAATATACGCAGACAAGGATCATCGGACCGGGAGAAGCGGCGATTGGAAAGATCAACGATGAATACCGTTATGTGATCTATGTCAAAGCACCGGGGCTTGGCGCAATCACGACGCTGCGTGACTATATTGACACATGCGGCTGCGAGGGCGTGACGATCAGCGTGGACATGAACCCGATGACGGTTTGTTAAGAAAAATATGGTTTTAAATTATAATATAATATAAATGGAGGGCATTATGGCAACGAGAAAGATACGTTTAGATGGTGATGATGTATTGAGAAAGGTCTGCAAACCGATTGAGAAGATGACACCACGGTTGCAGACATTGATCGATGATATGTATGAGACGATGTATGAGGCAAATGGTGTGGGACTAGCGGCACCACAGGTTGGTATATTAAAGCGCATTGTCGTGATCGATATCGGAGATGATAATGCCTATACATTGATCAATCCCCAAATTATCGAGGCGGACGGCGAACAGACAGGCGAGGAAGGCTGCCTGAGTCTGCCGGGTCTGCAGGGCACCGTGACAAGACCAAATCATGTAATCTGTGAAGCATATGACGAGGATATGCAGCTTCGGCAGATCGAGGGCGAGGGATTACTGGCACGTGCGATCTGTCATGAGTTAGATCATCTCGATGGAATCCTGTACAAGGACAAGGTAGAGGATGGACTTTACAAAGTAGAGCCAGTTGAGCCGGAAGAGTAATCAAAGTCAGATGCGCAGCAGGGAAGAACATGGAGGTAGAGCATGAGAATCATATATATGGGAACGCCGGAATTTGCAGCGATTGCACTTTCGGCAATCGTGAAAGAACATGAGGTAGTTGCGGTTGTGACACAGCCGGACAAACCACAGGGACGAAACCGCAAGCTGGTACCAACACCGGTCAAGGTGAAAGCACAGGAATATGAGATTCCCGTCTATCAGCCGGAGAAGGTGCGCGAGTCAGAGATGGTAGAAACGCTTCGGTCATACAAGCCAGATGCAATCGTGGTGGCTGCGTATGGACAGATTCTGCCGGAGAGCATTTTATCGATTCCGCCGTATGGCTGTATCAACATTCATGCGTCACTGCTTCCGAAATACCGTGGCGCGGCACCAATCGAGCGTGCAATCATCGGCGGAGAGACGGTAACTGGTGTCACAACGATGTATATGGAAAAAGGACTTGATACCGGAGACATGATCGACAAGGTGGAGGTTGCAATCACACCGGAAGATACTGGAGCCACGCTGCATGACAAGCTTGCCGAGGCTGGAGCGGCTTTGATTTTGGAGACACTCACCAAACTGGAAAATCATACAGCAACACGCACGAAGCAGGATGATGCACAGAGCTGTTATGCATCAATGCTCTCCAAGGAGATGGGGCGGATGGATTTTGCGAAGTCCGCAGAGGAACTGGAGCGTCTGATCCGGGGACTCAATCCGTGGCCGTGTGCATATACAGAGATAGACGGCAAGAATGTGAAGCTCTACAAAGCAAAGGTCATCGCAATGGATGATGTATATAAGACGCAGGCACAGGAAAAGGTGGAACAGACACTGACCTTTGCACCGGGCGAGATCGTGGAGGTTGCAAAGAAGTATTTTGTGGTCGCGTGTGGAACGGATGCTTTGCAGATCCAGAACCTGCAGCCGGAGGGTAAGAAGCCGATGGATACCGTAGCTTATTTAAATGGCAATCCACTTAAGGCAGGGATGACTGTAAATTGGAAATAAAGAGGAGAAACACATGGATACAAGAGACGTGGCGTTGACTGTATTATTGGATATAGAGACTAATCAGACATTTTCGAATATTGCACTTGGAAATGCACTTCGTAAAAACCAGTTTACGGACAAGGTAGAACGCGCCTTTTTATCCAGACTGGTGGAGGGTGTCACAGAGACAAAGCTGAGGCTGGACTATGTGATCGACCAGTATTCAAAGACGAAGATAAGAAAGTGTAAGCCGGTGATTGCCTGTCTGCTCCGGATGGGCTGTTACCAGATTCTTTTTATGGGCAGCGTACCGGATTCTGCTGCGTGCAACGAATGTGTGAAGCTTGCGAAAAAACATGGCTTTGCCGGACTTTCTGGTTTTGTGAATGGTGTGCTTCGGACGATCACACGGGAGAAAACGAAGCTTGCATATCCAGATCAGAAAAAAGAACCGGAGCGGTATTTGTCCGTGATGACATCAACACCACTCTGGCTCGTACAGAAGCTTATCTTGGAATATGGCATAGAGAGCGCAGAAACGATCTTTCAGGCGGCATTTGCAGACCGGAAGTCGAGTATCCGGCTGAATACACATCGAATCGAAGAAAACGGAGAAACGATGGATTCTTATAAGAACCGATTGAAAGAAGCAGGCATAACAGTCGAGCCGGGTGCATATTATGAAGGGGCATGGCTGTTATCGGGCTATGATTTTATACACAAGATACCGGGATATAAGCAGGGATATTTCACGGTGCAGGATGAAAGCTCGATGTGTGCGGTTGCGGCAGCAGGCATCCAGCCAGAGGATTTTGTGATGGATATCTGTGCAGCACCGGGTGGTAAGACGACGGCGGCGGCAGAATTTGCACAGCAAGGACATGTGCTGTCGATGGACATTGCAGAGGAAAAACTGGAACTGATTGAAGAAAATGTAGAACGGTTAAAGCTTGCAAATGTGGATATCTGTTGTCAGGATGCAACGGAATATATGCAGGAGCAGGAGGAAAAAGCAGATGTTGTTATCGCAGACCTGCCTTGTTCCGGACTTGGCATCATGGGACGGAAAAATGATATCAAATACCGGGTAACTGAGGAACAGATCGAGTCACTGGTGGAGCTGCAACATACGATACTGCAAAACGCCTGCCGATATGTGAAGGCAGGTGGAACACTTTTATATAGCACCTGCACGATCACAAAGGAAGAAAATACCTTGCAGGTGGAGCGTTTCTTAGAGGAACATCCAGAATATACATTAAAAGAACAACGACAGTTCTTACAAGGCATCGATGCCTGTGACGGATTTTATTATGCGGTACTGCATAAGCTAGGAGATTAAAATGGACATCAAATCAATGTACCTTGCAGAAATTGAACAGTGGATGAAAGAACACGGACAGCCGGCGTTTCGGGCAAAGCAGGTGTTCCAGTGGATGCACCAGAAGTATGTGGCATCGACGGAGGATATGTCGAATCTTCCGAAGGCGCTGCGTGCACAGATGGACGAGGAAGGATTCGTGCACATTGAGGCAGAGATGAGTCAGGAATCAAAAACAGATGGTACGATCAAATTCCTGTACCGCTTGTCGGATGGACAGATGATCGAGACGGTGTTTATGCGCCATAATTATGGTAATTCGGTCTGTATCTCATCGCAGGCGGGTTGCCGGATGGGATGCCGTTTCTGTGCGTCGACGATTGGCGGACTGGTACGGAATCTGACCGCGTCGGAGATGCTCGAACAGATCTATGCGACGAGCCGTATCACCGGAGAACGTATCAGCCACGTGGTCGTGATGGGAACGGGAGAACCGCTCGACAACTATGAGAATCTGATTCGTTTTTTGCGCCTGCTTATTGATGAGAATGGTTATAATTTAAGTGCCAGAAATATCACGGTTTCAAGCTGTGGAATTGTGCCGCGCATCTATGATCTGGCGAAGGAGGATATTCCGATTACCTTTGCACTTTCCTTACATGCACCGACGGATGAGGAGCGGAAAGAACTGATGCCGGTTGCACACCAGTACATACTGGCAGAGACATTAGATGCCTGTCGGGAATATTTCCGGCAGACCGGACGGAGAGTGACTTTTGAGTACAGCCTTGTAAAGGGCAAAAATGATACGGAGGAACAGGCGAGAAAACTGGCAAAGCTGCTTGCAGGTATGAATTGTCATGTCAATCTGATTCCGATCAATCCGGTGGAAGAGCGGGAATACGAGCGAAGCGACAGTGATTCCGTTGAAAAATTCAAATCCACTCTTGCAAAATATCACATAAATGCTACAATAAGGAAGAGTATGGGTAGCGATATAGATGCTGCCTGTGGTCAGTTACGAAGGAAATATGCGTTTCATCATCAGGAGGATTCCCATGCATTCTAGTGGAAAGACGGATACCGGGATCAAACGTAATAACAATCAGGACAGTATTTTTTTCAGTGACACTCCGGTCGGTCCACTTCCGAATCTGTATATCGTAGCAGATGGAATGGGCGGACATCGCGCGGGGGACAAGGCATCGAGGATGGCGATTGATATTACAGTGGATTTCATAGAGAAGTCCACAATAGAAAATCCGGTAGCACTGTTAAAACGGGCAATGTTATTTGTAAACAATGAAATATATAAGGCGGCGTGTGCAGATCCCGATTTAAATGGGATGGGAACAACGATGGTAGCGGCTGTTGCACAGGACGGAAAGCTGTATGTGGCGAATGTCGGTGACAGCAGATTGTATGCAATCGGAGGCGAAATACGCCAGATTACAATGGATCACTCCCTGGTGGAGGAACTGATTCGAAAAGGTGAATTGGAACGGAAAAAAGGACGCAATCATCCGGAGAAGAACATTATCACAAAAGCGATGGGCTCAAGAGATGAGATGATGCCGGACTTTTTTGAGATAGAGATTAGCACGGAAGAAAAATATCTGTTATGCTCAGACGGGTTATCAAACATGGTCGAAGATGACGAAATAAGGGATATTGTTTCCGAGGAAGACGATTTGGACCGAATTGCACAGGAACTTGTGGATCGGGCAAATTATTATGGTGGTTCGGATAATATATCCGTAATTATTATATCGGCAGATTGATGACCGAATAGAGAACGAATATAGCAGAAAGGGTTGAAATCATGTTAAAACCAGGAATGATATTATGTGATAGATATGAGATTTTGGACGTGGTCGGTGCAGGCGGAATGTCCATAGTCTACAAAGCAAGAGACCATAGATTGAATCGAAATGTGGCAATCAAGGTATTGAAGCCGGAGTTCAGCAACGATAAGAACTTTGTGACAAAGTTCCGGATCGAGGCACAGGCTTCCGCAGGACTGACACATCCGAATATTGTAAACGTATATGATGTTGTCGATGATGAAGGCATTTACTGCATCGTGATGGAACTGGTAGAGGGTATCACATTAAAGCAGTATATCGAGCAGAACGGTCGTCTCAATATGGAGACAGCCATCAACTTCTCTATCCAGATCGCATCCGGTCTGGAAGCGGCGCATGAGAACCATATTATTCACCGTGACATCAAACCACAGAATATTATTGTATCGAAAAATGGAAATATCAAGGTCACAGATTTCGGTATCGCCAAGGCAGCGAGCAGCAATACGCTGACTTCCGGCGCAATGGGCAGTGTACATTACATATCACCGGAGCAGGCGAGAGGCGGATACAGTGATGAACGAAGCGATATTTATTCGCTCGGTATCACAATGTATGAGATGGTAACCGGAAGAGTGCCGTTTGAGGGAGATAACAATGTATCGGTTGCACTCATGCATATCCAGAACGAGATGATTCCACCGAGACAGTATTATCCGGATATTTATTCCAGCTTTGAGAAGATTATTCTGAAGGCAACCCAGAAGAAACCGGAGCGCAGATATCTGACAGCGAGTGCCTTGATCGCAGACTTAAAGCGTGTACAGAACAACCCGAATATTGATATTGTGGTTGCACCAACATCAATCACAAACAGTCCGACACAGGAGTGGACGAAGGAGGACGTACAGGCAATCCGGAACGGAAGTGCAAACCGCGACCTGTACAGCCAGCCATACGACAATCCACCAGTATCACAGGAGATGGGCGAGATCCGCCCGATCGGATATAACTCTACCCCGCAGGCAAACAACGGCAGAATCAATGAACTTCTGCAGGAGGATGATGACGAATGGGAAGAGGATGATTATGAGCCGGAACCACAGCCAAAGCGTGGCAATCTGAAGAAGGTTCAGGATTACGATGACGATGAAGAGTTAGAAGAAGAGGAAGATCCGGATGGCATCGATCCGGGTATCCGGAAGGCAGTTACAATCGCAGGTGTAGCAACTGCTGTGATTATTGCAATCATTATTATAGTCGTACTTGGTAACGTCCTTGGCTGGTTCAAGTTTGGTTCTAAGAAGGATAACAAGAATAAGATTACAACCGAGGAAGTACAGTCTATCGCCATGATCGGTGTCACAGGCGTTTCAGAAGAAGCAGCACTGAAGATGCTTTCAGAGGCAGGCTTTACAAATGTCAAGACAGAGCATGTAGAGGATGAGAAGACACAGGAAGGTTACGTTTTTGAACAGAGTGTGAAAGAAGGCGAGACAATTCCTGCTGATCAGGAGATTGTGCTCAAGGTTAGTGCCGGTGCAGAGGAAGTCGATGTACCAGATGTCAAGAATTATGAGGATTCACAGGCAGTAACAATATTGACAGAAGCAGGGCTTGAAGTAAGCCATGCATATGAATACAGCGATGATGTCGAGAAAGATAAGGTTATCAAGACCGATCCGGAAGGTGGTACAAAGGCTGCCAAGGGTTCTAAGGTAATTGTAACAGTCAGCAATGGTTCTGAGAAGAAGGAAGTAGAAGTTCCGAACTTAGGAGGACTCACGGAGGCACAGGCGAGAGATTCTCTGACCAGCAAGAAGCTTAATGCTGGAAATGTGACGCATGAAAATAGTGACAGCGTAGCAGCAGGTATGGTTATCAGTCAGAATCCTTCGAGAGGAACAACTGTGACAGAGGGTGACAGCGTTGATTTTGTCATCAGTGATGGACCAGAGCAGAAGGCAAAGAAATATACGGCAAATATTTCCGGAACCATTACATGTAACGATGCAGCTTTAGATGGTTCAGCCGTTACAGTTCAGGTAATATTTAATGGTGGCGCTGTGTATGAGCAGACAATCACAGTCACATCAGGAAACTCTTATAATGTATCTGCAACTGTACCAAATCTGGATTCACAGGGTGGCAGTGCAAGCTTTGTAATTCTGGCAGGCGGAACGGATGTGACAAGTTCATTCTCCGTACCGGCACCGAATGTATCTTATTCGGAAGAATAAAAGAAGTATAGGAAGTCTATGCAGGGAAAGATTATGAAAGGTGTGGGTGGATTTTATTATATCCACCCACATAATACTGTAAATACCATATATGAGTGTAAAGCGAAGGGTGCGTTCCGCAACCAGAAGATCAAACCGGCAGTTGGTGATGATGTAGAGATCGAGGTCATCAGCGAGCAGGATAAGACAGGCAATATCGTCGAGATTTTACCGCGGGAGAATCTGCTGATCCGACCGGCGGTTGCAAATGTCGATCAGGCTGTGATCGTATTTGCGCTGGCAGATCCAAAACCGAACTACAATTTGTTAGACCGGTTTTTGATCATGATGGAACAGCAGGGTGTTGACACGTTGATCTGCTTTAACAAATCCGATCTTGTAAGCGGGCAGGAAGCAAAGGAAATCTGTGATATCTATGCAGGTGCCGGCTATCAGGTGTTCCTGGCGGTTGCAAAGGAGAATGTCGGAGTTGAGGCATTCCGGGAAGCAATCCGGGGGAAGACAAGCGTCTTTGCAGGACCGTCTGGCGTCGGAAAATCGTCGATGTTAAACGCATTGCATCCGCAGGCAGAAGTGCAGACCGGAGCAGTCAGTGAAAAGATCCGCAGAGGAAAACATACAACGAGACATTCCGAACTGATCTACATTGAGGAAGACACGTATATCATGGATACGCCGGGATTCAGTTCTCTTATAATCGAGGACTTAGAACCGGAAGATTTAAAGGAATATTTCCGGGAGTTTGAACGTTATAATGGCCGTTGCAAATTTAACGGCTGTGTGCATATACATGAGCCGGAGTGCTTAGTGAAAGAAGCGTTGCAGGCGGGGACGATCTCACAGCTTCGCTATGATAATTATGTGCAGTTATATGAGGAATTAAAAAATAAAAGGAGATGGTAGGTATGAATATTCTTTCACCGTCATTGTTATCAATTGATTTTAACCACATTGAACGAAATGCAAAAGTATTGAATGAGGCAGGCGTGAAATGGTTTCATTTAGATGTTATGGATGGAACTTTTGTACGAAATATCTCCTTTGGACCACCGGTTATCAAATGTATCCGTAAGGTTACAGACAGCTTTTTTGATGTACATCTGATGATCAATGAACCGATCCGTTATATTGATGCATTTGCGGATGCAGGGGCAGATATGCTGACGGTACATTATGAGGCATGTAAGGATCTGCAGGAGACAATCGACGCTGTCAAGGCAGCGGGGATGAAGGTTGGTATCGCTGTGAATCCGGAGACACCGGTACACTGGTTAGAGTATTACATCAATCAGGTGGATATGGTGCTGATCATGAGCGTCAATCCGGGCTTTGGCGGACAGAAGTTTATGCCGATCGCCCTTACGAAGCTGCAGGAGGTAAAGGCACTTGCCGAAGAGCGTAATCCAGAGCTTCTGATCGAGGTGGATGGTGGTATCACGGTTGACAACGTACAGGATGTATTAGACGCTGGTGCCAATGTTGTCGTTGCAGGTTCCGCCGTATTCAAGGGCGACAAGAAAGCAAATATTGCAGTTTTCATGGAGAAGCTGAACGCATAGAATATAGAAATGGAAACAGAGAGCAAATATTGTCTCATTGTCACGGGCGGCTCGACCGATCAAGGTCTGCTTACAGCCGTTTATGAAGGTGCATATGGATATCCGGTTCATCCGTATGTGATCGGTGTGGACAAGGGACTCGAAATATTAGAAAAATTAGATATTGAACCGGATCTGATAATTGGAGATTTTGATTCCGCAAATGATGGCATCAGAGTGAAATATGTGACAAGCCCTGATGCTGTTGTGCGTGAAAAGTGTGTCGTACTAGATCCAGAAAAAGATTTTACAGATACACATATTGCAGTCTTAGAAGCGGCAAAACGAGGATTTACACGGGCATTGCTGCTCGGTGCAACCGGAACCAGACTCGACCATACGCTGGGAAATCTGGGACTGCTCTATACATGTTATCAGGAGGGGATCTGCGCGGAGATTTTAGATCTGCACAACCGGATATCCCTAATAAAAAAAGAAAAGATAGTTCATGCAGAAAATCTGTATGGACCTTACATATCTTTAATGCCCTTTTCGGACTGCGTGAAGGGCATTACCCTCAAAGGCTTTAAATATAATGCACAAGACCTGTCAATCAAAAAGGGAAAAACGATAGGACTCAGCAACGAATTAAGAGAGGAGGAAGGTCACATAACGATTGGAGATGGGTACCTGTTTCTTATGGAGACCAAAGATTAAATGTCAACATGGGTAATACTTGCATTTGCTATTTATATGATTGTAATGCTTGGAATCGGAATTATCACAGCAAGGAAAAATAAAAGCTCAGACGATTTCTTTTTAGGAGGTAGAAATTTAGGCGGCTGGGTGACCGCGCTTTCTGCGCAGGCATCCGACATGAGCGGTTGGATGCTGATGGGGCTTCCGGGTTGCGTCTATGCATTTGGGGCAAATCAGGCATGGATTGCAATCGGCCTTTTGATCGGAACGATTTTGAATTGGGTTGTGGTATCCGGACGCTTGCGCCGTTATACGATCAAGGCGGGGAACGCTATGACTATTCCGGAATATTTAAATAATCGTTTCCGGGACAAGCATAACATTCTTATTACTATATCAGCAATTGTAATCGTAATATTTTTCGTCGTATATGCTGCATCGGCATTTGCATCCGGAGGAAAATTGTTTGCCTCTATCACAACGATGAACTATCATCAGGCACTCCTTGTTGGTACAGCGGTTATTCTGGTGTATACATTTCTGGGGGGGTTTCTGGCAGTTTGCACAACCGATCTGGTGCAAGGGCTTATGATGCTTGTGGGAGTGGTTTCTGTTCCGATTCTGGCGGTAGTGATTCTCGGCAAGAGTAACATTGTGCCAAACCTGATAAATTCCGGTCTGGAAGTAGATGCAAAGGATTATTTAAATGTTTTTATGCAGGATGGGAAACCAATCTCCGGAATCAGTATTGCATCCCAGCTTGCATGGGGACTTGGCTATTGCGGAATGCCGCATATTCTGGTTCGCTTTATGGCGGTCAGAGATGAAAAAGAGCTTACAAAATCCAAAAAAATAGCAATTGTATGGGTTCTGATATCACTCGTGCTTGCCTGTGTGATTGGCGTGCTGGGAAGAGCCTACCTGTATCCGGTTGTGCTTTCGACAGAAAATGCACAGTATGAGAATGTTTACATTGAGATGATAAAGAAGATGTTTATGACAGATTATGCGTTGCCATTTGTTGCCGGAATTTTACTTTGCGGCATCCTGGCAGCAATCATGTCAACAGCGGATTCGCAGCTTCTGGTGTCATCCTCTGCTGTAGCAAATGATTTATTCAAGGGCGTATTTTTTAAGAAATTAAATGATAAGCAGGTTCTGATCATAGCACGTGTCAGTGTGCTGGTTGTCTCGGTAATTGCAATCATAATTGCATGGGATCCAGAATCATCAATCATGAATCTTGTCAGTGATGCATGGGCAGGACTTGGAAGTGCTTTTGGACCTGCCATATTGATGTCGCTTTACTGGAAACGTATGAATCTGGCAGGTGCTGCAGCGGGTATGGCGAGCGGTGGACTGACTGTTATCATCTGGGACTACATTAAGTGCTGTACTCTGAATGGGGTTCATGTAACACCGGCAACTTATACAGGTGTATATTCTCTATTAGTTGGATTTATCGTAAGCCTTATTTTCATCGTCGTTGTATCTCTTGCAACACCGAAGGTCAGCGACGAGATCATGCAGGAATTTGAAGATGTGAAGAATGGAAACATCAATACATAAATAGAATAAAAAAGAAAATGCCGGATGCGAGCCGGCATTTTCTTTTTGTATCATAAAAAGAGAGGATTTATGAAAAAACTATGGTTATAATATAAGTTATAATTATGAACAAATTATGACATAAGTTGAAAGTTTGTGTAAATAATCGGGCAAAGTGTAAGATTTAACAAGGAAAATCAGGAGAAAACAGGACATGCAGATCAAACTGATCGTAGTTGGAAACGTAAAAGAAACTTTTTATCAGAACAAAATAGAGGAATTTCAGAAACAGATCAACAAAAAAATGCCAACACAATTGATCTGTCTCAAAGATGAAAGTATACCGAAGCAGACCTCCGATACGGTCATTCGCAAGATTAAGGAGACAGAGGGAGAGAAGATTTTAAGCCAGATCCAGAACACTGATTATGTGGCGGCGCTCTGTATCGATGGAAAGAAGATGGATAATTCCAAAATTAAAACGAGTATTGCGACTGCAGAGCAGAGAGGAAAAACAAGTATTGCATTTGTAATTGGGGGATCACTTGGACTGTCAGATACAGTGGTGAAACGTGCGGATGAGAAGATCAGCTTCTCGGATATGACATTTCCACACCAGTTGATGCGTGTGATGCTCATGGAAGTGCTGGCGGATACTATTTGTGGTAAGTAATGTGATTTAAGATTGTGTAGGCACGGTAGAGTTGTTCGGTCAGAACAACGGTCGTCAGATCAATGGACATTGCAAATCCGGAGAGTGAGAATGGGGGGAGCTTTGCAGTATCCAGACCATAAACAGTTGCAGTATCTGCAAATACTTCGTTCTGATCTGCAACAACAAATTCGATGCGGGAATAACCAGACAGACCAAGCTGTTCGATTTTTGCTGCGAAATCTTCCGATGAAATTGTCTCTTTGCCGGGAACGATGCGGAAGCAGGCAGATGAATTCTGCAGCTCTAATTTTGAGAAATCTTTATAATGGATGCATTTCACACGACAAAAAGCGGAGAGTCGTTTAACATACTCCGCAACTGCTTTCGCGTGTTCCGTATCAAATTTCTTTTTTTCAATATGAATCAAAATTTCCATAGAAATATTATAACATACTTCTTTTCATATGTCCCTGAAAATGGTAAAATAAATATAATCGTGCCTAGACCATATTGCGATGGCATGAAATGAAAATAAGCTGATAGAGGATAACTATGACAGATAAAAAGATTTTAGTATTAGATATTGATGGTACACTTGTGAATTCGGAGAAAAAGATTACACCGGAGACATTGAAATACTTGAAGATGATACAGGAGCAGGGACATATTGTGGCACTGGCATCAGGAAGACCATTTCCTGGGCTGAAGCAGTATTCGGATGCCTTGGGGCTTGCGGAATATGGCGGCTATGCTTTGAGCTTCAACGGTGGTAAGGTGATTTCGTGTGCGACACAGGAAGTGATCTATACGAAGGCAATCCCGAACCGTTATGCGAAGATTCTCTATGATTTTGCGAAGGAACGCCACATTGGTATGGTCACATACAAGGACAATCAGGTGATTACCGGAACCGACACCGATGGATATATGGAGTTTGAGGCACGGCTCAATCATATGGAATTATGTCAGGTCGATGATTTTCTCAAGGTTGTGGATTTCGATATGATCAAGTGCCTGATGACAGCTGAGCCAGAAGTCGCAGAACAGTATGAGAAGGAGCTTGCAACGCTGGTTTCGCCGGATCTGAATGTATTCCGTTCCGAACCGTATTTCATTGAGATTACGGTCAAAGGTGTGGACAAGGCAGAATCCATTGCACGGCTTCTGGAGCATATTGGCATGACAAGGGAACAGTGTATCTGCTGTGGCGATGGTTTCAACGACAAGACGATGGTGGAATATGCGGGAGTCGGTGTTGCGATGGGAAATGCACAGCAGGTTGTAAAGGATGTTGCTGATTATGTGACAGCTTCCTGTGATGAGGATGGACTGGTAGAAGTGATTAAGAAGTTTGTATTGTAGAATGAAGGGCAGAAGATGAAGGAATATTTGATATCGACCAAAGCGGATACTTTGGCTGATCTGCGTGAAATTGTAAAGCATTCTTATATTGAGGAATTAAGCATTGTATATGCGGAGGATTTCTTTGTGAATCCGGCAGGTGTGATTGCAACGATCAAGGAACAGTTTACCGGAGAGACAATCGTTGTGCGAAGCTCCTCAAGAAGTGAGGATAATCTGGAGACAAGCAATGCCGGACACTTTGAGAGTGTGCTTGGGGTTGATGCATCGAACGATGAAGCAATCACAAAGGCAATCGAGAAGGTGTACCGCTCTTATGTGGAGGGAGATTTCACAGAAGAAGCAAAACAGAAGCTGATCGAGGCAAACGAAGAAGTTTTGGTTCAGAGACAGACTGAACATGTACGGATTTCGGGTGTTGTATTCACCCGGGATATTATATACAACCGTCCGTATTATATGGTGACGTATGATGATAATGGAAGCACGGATTCTGTGACAAGTGGTGTCCGTGGCAAGACGAAATGGATCGCAAAAAATGCATCCAGAGAGTTTTTGGAATATGAGTTTGTAGATTTGCTGACAGCAGTCAAAGAAATTGAGAAGATTTATGAGTATGTTTCAGCACTCGATATTGAATTCGCAATTCTGGAGGATGGGAAAGTTGTGATTTTTCAGGTGCGTCCACTGGCGGCGGCACTGAAGATCATTGCACCGATGACAGACCGGGAATTCAAGGATACGAAGGCACTTGCAAAGTGCAAATATCTGGATACGTTCCATATTCTTTCGGATATGGCATTCTGGAATCCGGCGGAGAGCATCGGCAGCAATCCGAGACCACTTGATTATTCCCTGTACCGGGAACTGATCACAGCACATATCTGGTCCGCAGGGTTACAGCCGCTCGGCTATCAGCCGGTGCGTGGAGAGCTGATGCAGAAGGTCGGCAATAAGCCGTATATATCAGTGGATTATACATTTGATGGTCTGACACCGGCAGGATTGCCAGAAGATCTGTGTTATAAGTTAAATCAGTATTATGAGCAGAAATTAAGACAGGATAAGACGGCACATGATAAGATTGAATTTGAGATCATTTTCAACACCTATGATTTTATGACGGATACTCGTCTGAAAGAACTTGCGGAATATGGCTTTGATGATGCGGAAATCTCACAGCTTCGAAATGCACTCTTTAACATTGCAAAGCAGACATTGGAGCATTATGAAGAGATCTGCGAGGAGGATCTGCGGTCACTCGGACAGCTCACTGAGCTGCGCCATGAGCTTCGGAAGCATACACCGCTTGCAGAGACAAATGTCATGAAATTGTACAGCTACATTGACGAATTGCTGGATTCAATCAAGGATCATGGGACACCGCAGTTTACAAGACAGGCGCGCTGTGCATTTATGGCGCGTAGCTTTTGCCGGACGCTGGTGGAAAAAGGATATTTTACGAAGCAGGAGATGGATGATTTTATGTTGTCTATTCCGACGGTCGCTTCGGAGTTTGAACGTGATTTTGACTTATACAGCCATGGCAAGCTGAGCCGGGATGATTTCAATCATCTGTATGGACATTTGAGACTTGGCACGTATGATATCCGTTCAGACAGCTACCGGAATATTTATTTTGATGTGGCATCTGCCAATCTGACCGGAAACAACAAGACAAAGCAGAAAGCAAAGAGTCTGGATAAAGAGAAACTGCAGATAGCACTTGATGAAGCAGGAATCGGTGTGACACCGGAGAAGTTCATCGAATTTATCAAGACGGCAACACAGAACCGCGAGTATTTTAAGTTTGAGTTTACGAAATCGCTGTCACTGATGCTGGATGTGATTGTAAAACTTGGTGAGGTGATGGCAATTGCCAGAGAAGATATGTCTTATCTGGAAATTCAGGATCTCTTAAGCTATCACAGCCGGGATTCCTATATTCAGACGATTGAGACACGACGACGGTTTTATCATGTGAATTCCTACCTCGTATTGCCAGAGGTCATCTTCGATGTCGGCGATATTGATGTGATTGACATTGATGAGGCGAGACCGAATTTCATTACGAACAAGGTTGTGGAGGCACCAATCGTTAATCTCGATGAGGATCATGATTCCGATATTACCGGAAAGATCGTAGTGCTTACGAAAGCAGATCCGGGGTATGACTGGATCTTTGCGAAGGATATCGCCGGATTTGTAACAAAATATGGCGGTGCGGCATCGCATATGGCAATCCGGTGTGCGGAGTTTGGAATTCCGGCAGCCATCGGCTGTGGAGAGAAGATATACCAGCGGATTCACCGGATGCAGATCATGTGTCTCGATTGTGAAAATGGAAGAATTACGGAAAAGCAGAGTCAATAAATTGATTTCGGGGTAGGCATGGTGTATAATGAAATGATGAGACAAGGAGGAAGTCTACATGGGATTTTTTAAAGATTTCAAGCGTGATTTTGCACAGGCAGTCAATGAACTGATGCCAGACAAGGATGAGCTTGGTGCAGAATACGATGATGAAGATATGGTAAATACATTTGATGAAAATGACCAGATGGAGGTTGCACCGGAAGATCTGCTGGAGGATCTTGATGAGATCCGGATTGACAGACCAGATCCGGAGACAACTGATAATCTGGAGCAATTCTCCAATGTAGAGATGACTGAGAATGATAAGCCGGAAGAAGAGACTTCCGTCTTTGATACCGTGCCGGAGGCAGAGGTGATACAGGATGAACTGGAGATGGAACCGGAGCCATTCTCGGAGGATGAACTCGAACCAAAACCGGATACCGAGTATTTGCAGGCGGAGACGGAGACAGAGACTGGCACTGAGAAATCAGAGGATGTGACGGAAGAGACAGATGCGTTAAAGGCGCTCGATGCACTTGACGAGGAAAATATGCTGGAACATACCGAGGAAGCACTGTTGATCGAGTCGGAGACAGAAAACAAGCAGGAAGAACTGCAGAGCTTTCTGACAGCAGATCTGGAGAAGGCTGTGGAGGATACCTTGGCAAAGCAGGCAGAGGAAGAGACGCAGATAGAAAATGAACGCGTACAGGAGGATGCAGCGATGGGGACAACCGTGGATACAGCAACAGCAGAAAAGACAGATGTCAGCTCTCTTGTGGAGGCAGATACGACATATATTACAAAGACAACGGTCATCAACGGAGATCTGCAGACGGATGGCTGCATCGATCTGATTGGAACGGTCAACGGCGCAGTCAGTTGTGATGGAAAACTGATCGTGGGCGGTTCGATCAACGGAGATGTGCAGGTCGGTGAGCTGTATGCGAATGCGGCAAGAATCGAGGGCGATGTACATGTCGTAGATGCAGCAAAAATCGGTGTAGGATCGGTGGTTGTCGGAAATGTATTTGCGGGTTCTGCTGTGATTGCAGGAGCAGTCAAGGGCGATATCGATGTACAGGGATCTGTGATCGTGGATTCGACCGCGGTAATTATGGGAAATATAAAGTCAAGATCCGTACAGATCAACAACGGCGCAGTGATCGAAGGAATGTGTTCACAGTGCTATTCGGAGATTGATGTTAAGAGCTTTTTTGAATAAAACGAAGAGGAGTATCAAACGATGAAGATGGACAGAATTTTATTGAAACTTTCTGGTGAGGCACTTGCCGGAGAAAAGCATACCGGATTTGACGAGACAGTTGTCCGTGATGTGGCAAAGCAGGTAAAGGCAATCTGCGACAAGCATATTCAGGTAAGTATTGTAATCGGCGGAGGGAATTTCTGGAGAGGCAGAACATCCGATAACATGGATCGTGTAAAGGCAGACCAGATCGGTATGCTGGCAACCGTGATGAACTGCATCTATGCAGCCGATGCGATGCGTGCAGAAGGTCTGAAGACACATATCATGACACCATTTGCCTGTGGCAGTATGACAGAGCTTTTTAACAAGGACAAGGCAATCGAGTATCTGGAGAACGGTGAGGTTGTATTTTTCGCAGGCGGAACCGGACATCCATACTTCTCGACAGATACGGCAACCGTACTTATGGCAATCGAGGTAGAGGCAGATGTGATCCTCTCTGCAAAGGCGATTGACGGTGTGTATGACAGTGATCCAAAGACAAATCCGAACGCGAAGAAATATGACACGATGCCAATTTCGGAGATTGTGGACAAGAAGCTTGGCGTAATCGATCTTGCAGCCGCTGTGCTTGCAATGGAGAACAAGATGCCGATGATGTTGTTTGGACTGAACGATACAAACAGTATCGAGAAGGCAGTGACAGGCGGATTTACCGGAACAACGGTAACAGTAGAGTAAGAAAGTGTTATAGGTCGAAAACGACAGAAAAGTATATCATATTTGGAGGAAGAAAAATGTTAGCACAGTATGAAGAGAAGATGAAGAAGACAATTGAGAGTCTGGAGAAGGAATACAGCACAATCCGTGCCGGACGTGCAAACCCACATATTCTGGATCGTATTACAGTACTTTATTATGGAACACCTACACCATTGCAGCAGGTAGCAAATATCACAGTTCCAGAGGCGAGAACCATTATGATCTCTCCTTGGGAGTCAAGCCTGATCAAGGAAATTGAGAAGGCAATTGTATGTTCTGATCTCGGTATCAATCCGAACAACGATGGTAAGAACATCATTATCAACTTCCCGGAGCTGACAGAGGATCGAAGAAAAGAGCTTGCAAAGGACGTTAAGAAGAAGGGTGAGAATGCAAAGGTTGCAATCCGTAATATCCGTCGTGATGCAAATGATGCATTGAAGAAAGCAAACAAGGCAGCAGAGATGTCTGACGATGAACTCAAGGGCAACGAAGAGAAAGTTCAGAAGATGACAGACAAGTATGTGGCACAGGTTGATCAGGAAATCGAGACAAAGACAAAGGAAATCATGACAGTATAAGCTATGAAGAAAATCATTGATGGAGAAGAATTGGAAATACCTACCCATGTAGCAATCGTCATGGATGGCAACGGCAGGTGGGCGAAGAAACGTCTGCTTCCACGTAACATGGGACACAGACAGGGCGCAAAGGTGTTAGAGCAGATCTGCCGGGATGCGGCGGATCTGGGAATCCGCTATCTGACGGTGTATGCATTTTCGACGGAGAACTGGAAACGTTCGACAGAGGAAGTAACTGGAATCATGAATCTGCTTCGCAGTTATCTTACAAACTGTGTGGAACGTGCTTCCAAGGATGGATTGCGTATCCGTGTGATCGGAGACCGGAGTGCGCTGGACGCAGATATCGTGGAGATGCTTGAAAATGCAGAGCGTGAGACCGCAAAGTTTGACAAGCTGGATTTTACGATTGCATTGAACTATGGCGGCAGAGATGAGCTGCGCCGGACGATGACGAAGCTTGCAAAAGAGGTGCAGGAAGGAACACTTGCGCCGGAAGCGATCACGGAGGATGTGATATCGAAGCATCTGGATACGGCAGAACTCCCGGATCCGGATCTGCTGATTCGCACAAGTGGAGAGTTGCGGTTATCAAATTATCTGATCTGGCAGCTTGCCTATGCAGAATTCTATTTTACAGATACCTTGTGGCCGGATTTTAACAAGGAATCATTGAAAGAAGCAGTCCGGTATTATAACGGTAGAGAGCGAAGATTTGGTGGAGTAAAATAAACTATGTTTAAAACACGTTTTATCAGTGGTGCAGTATTGACCCTGCTCACAATTGGAATTTTATATCTGGGTGGTTACGTAACCGGAGTGGCGGTTATGCTTTTGAGTTTAGGCGGAGTGTTCGAGCTGATGCGCGTCTATAAGCAGGAAAAAACTGCGATGGCAGTGCTTGCTTATCTGATGACGATTGCATATTATTGCTTCCTGTTCTTCCATTTGGAGAAATACCTTCTGCCACTTATGATCCTGTATGTGTTGTCGGTATTGGCGGTTTATGTGATCACATATCCAAAGCATACGGACAAAGGCGCAATGGTTGCAATCTTAGCATTTTTCTATGTATCATTGTTGCTGTCCTTCCTGTATCAGGTTCGTATCCTGAAGTATGGCGGGGCTTTGGTTGTGATGGTATATATCTGTTCATGGATCAATGATACATTTGCTTATTGTGTCGGCGTGAAGTTTGGAAAGCATAAGATGTCACCGAAGCTCAGTCCAAAGAAGAGTGTGGAAGGTCTGCTTGGTGGTATTTTCGGTTCTGCACTGATTGGAGCATTGTATGGAATATTCTTCAATGCAAAAGTATATGAATTAACAAATGCACCACTTATTTTTGCAGTGGCAGGCGCTGTGGGTGCCGGATTTGCTGTAATTGGAGATCTGACCGCATCTGCCATCAAACGAAACAACGATATCAAAGACTACGGAAAACTGATTCCGGGACATGGCGGTATCATGGATCGGTTTGACAGTATTATTTTTACAGCACCAATCGTATATTATTGCTTTTCAATTATGATTGGAAACTTAGGAGGCGCAATGTGAGAACAATCGCGATTATCGGCTCGACCGGTTCGATTGGTACACAGACGCTCGACGTCGTGCGTTCCAATGCGGATATCCGTGTCGGTGCTTTAGCAGCAGGAAATAATATAGAATTACTGGAAAAACAGGTGCGGGAATTTAAGCCGGCACTCGTAAGTGTACAAAGCAAAGACAAGGCAGATGCGTTACGGATTGCCTTGTCTGATTTTAATTGTAAGATCGTTTATGGTATGGATGGACTGATTGCGGTCGCTACATATGAACCAGCGGAGCTTGTCGTGACAGCGATCGTTGGTATGATCGGAATCCGTCCGACGATTGAGGCAATCAAGGCGGGAAAAGATATCGCTCTTGCAAACAAGGAGACACTGGTAACTGCCGGACATCTGATCATGAAGCTGGCAGAGGAGTACCATGTCCGGATTCTGCCGGTAGACAGCGAGCATTCTGCGATATTCCAGTGTCTGCACGGGGAAAGGGAAAACAAGATTGCAAAGCTTCTGATTACAGCATCAGGCGGACCGTTCTTCGGAAAGACAAGAGAAGAGTTAAAGGACGTTACAGTGGAGGATGCACTCAAGCACCCGAACTGGTCGATGGGAAGAAAGATTACGATTGATTCTGCAACACTGGTAAACAAAGGTCTGGAGGTTATCGAAGCACGCTGGCTGTTTGATGTGATGCCGGAGGATATCGAGGTGGTTGTACAGCCACAGAGCATCATTCATTCAATGGTGGAATTCGAGGATGGCGCGATCAAGGCACAGCTCGGAACGGCAGATATGCGTCTGCCAATTCAGTATGCGCTTTATTATCCGGAACGTAGATATCTGGCTGGTGATCGTCTGGATTTTTCAAAGATTGCCGGAATCATCACAAGCAAACCAGACAGAGAGACATTCAAGGGACTGGATTTTGCATATGAGGCAATTAAAACCGGTGGTTCCATGCCGACGGTGCTCAATGCGGCAAATGAATGCGCGGTTGCAAAGTTCCTGCACAAGGACATAAAATTTTTACAAATCTATGATATAATTGAAGCCTGTATGGGGGAGCATAAGACCATTGCGAATCCGGCACTCGAAGAGATTTTAGAGACGGAACGCTGGGTATATGCGTATATAGAACAGCAATTTGGTTGATAGAGTTTCGATGTAAAAGGAGATTGTATGAATATTATTCTGATTATATTAGTGTTTGGCGTGATCGTGTTTTTTCACGAGTTCGGACACTTTATTGTTGCAAAGATGAATAAGATCGCGGTTATGGAGTTTTCCATTGGTATGGGACCGGCTATTTTTTCAATACAGAAAAAGGAGACGAAATATTCCCTGCGTTTACTGCCAATCGGTGGATACTGCATGATGATGGGGGAAGATGGCGAGAGCGAAGATGAGAATGCATTTAA
The DNA here is from genome assembly GCA_963659815.1 of Butyricicoccaceae bacterium. GTDB lineage: Bacteria > Bacillota > Clostridia > Lachnospirales > Lachnospiraceae > Coprococcus_C. The sequence continues at coordinate 36,139 of CAVKUW010000128.1, read as the reverse complement.
TAACAAGCCGTTACTTGCACGGATTCTGGTGATTGCGGCTGGCCCTGTGTTTAACTTTATTCTGGCATTTTTGTTTTCAATTATTTTGATACATTTTACTGGTTGTGACCCTGCCAGACTTACAACCGTGGTAGAACATTCTGCGGCGGAGGATGCTGGAATCGTTGTTGGAGATACAGTGACAGCGATTAATGGCAAGAAGATTTATAATTATCGTGAGATTTTACTCTATATGCAGGCAGAAAATCCATCCAAACCGGTAACACTTTCGATTGAGCATGCAGATGGTTCGAAGGAATCGGTTGTTGTAACACCAAAGGTAGACAGCGAAGGAAATTATAAACTTGGAGTTGCTGGAGGTTATGTTGCGTCCACCGGATTTGCAAATGATATCAAATATGCGGGTCTGGAGCTTCGGTATTGGGCGAAAGCAACGGTAACCGGACTTCGGATGATTGTAACCGGTGGCGTGAAAAATGGAGATATTATGGGACCGGTCGGCGTTGGAAGCGCCATGAACGAAGTGATTGAAGAGGCAAAGGATATCAGCACAACGCAGAAAGAGGCAGTGATCAATGTAATACTGAATCTTTTAAACTGGAGCATTTTGCTGAGTGTGAATCTGGGTATCATGAACCTGCTTCCGATTCCGGCACTGGATGGCGGCAGACTGTTATTCCTGTTTATTGAGGCAATCCGCAGAAAGAAGATTCCACAGGAGAAGGAAGCAATTGTGAATTTTGTTGGATTTGCGCTGCTTATGGTATTGATGGTTGTAGTATTCTTTAATGATATTAAAAATGCATTTTTCTAAAGGGCTAGTAAAGGGGTTGTGATTATGAGATACGGAACGAAAAAACACTTCCACACAGAGATACGACGAGAATGATAAATATTGGCGGTGTTGTGATCGGCGGTGGCAATCCGATCGCGATTCAGTCTATGACAAATACAGAGACATCCGATGTAGACGCAACCGTGGCACAGATTCTGGAGCTGGAGAAGGCAGGCTGTCAGATTATCCGATCCACAGCGAATACGGAGGCTGCTGCAAAGGCGTTTGATAAGATTAAGGAACAGATCCATATTCCAATTGTCGCAGATATTCATTTTGATTATCGTCTGGCAATTCTTGCGATGGAATATGGTGCAGATAAGATTCGGATCAATCCGGGAAATATCGGCGGAGAAGAGAATCTGAAGAAGGTTGTAAAAGTAGCGAAAGAGCGGAATATTCCGATTCGTGTCGGTGTGAATTCCGGTTCCTTAGAGCGGAATCTGGTTGAAAAATATGGTGGCGTGACAGCGGAAGGTATCGTGGAGTCTGCACTCGATAAGGTACGGATGATCGAAGAATGTGATTATGATAACCTTGTGATCAGTATCAAGAGTTCGGATGTTATGATGTGTGTACATGCGCATGAATTGATTGCGGAACAGACGAGTTATCCTCTGCATGTTGGAATTACAGAGGCTGGAACAGTCTATCGTGGCAATATCAAGTCTGCGGTAGGGCTTGGTATGATTTTAGGACAGGGAATCGGTGATACGATGCGCGTATCCCTGACCGGAGATCCGGTTGAGGAGATCACATCTGCGAAGCTGATCCTGCGGACGCTGGGACTGCGCAAGGATGGAATCGAGCTTGTGTCCTGCCCGACCTGTGGCAGAACGAAGATCGATCTGATCGGACTTGCCAATGACGTAGAGAAACTGATTGCCGGCTATGACCATCTGTCAATCAAGGTTGCTGTGATGGGCTGTGCGGTAAATGGACCTGGTGAGGCACGGGAAGCGGATCTTGGTATTGCAGGCGGCAATGGAGAGGGTCTTCTGATGAGGCACGGTGAGATCATTAAGAAAGTTCCACAGGAGAATCTGCTTGCAGCACTGAAGTACGAGCTGGATCACTGGGAAGAGGAGTAAAAACGTGGATAACAAAACATTTTGTAATGTATTTCCGGCTTTTAAGGGTGGAGTGGAGCTTGACGCCCTTTTTTCGGATACGCAGGTGGAGAGTATCAAAACCTACGAGACAAAAAAACAGATGATTGTTACGCTGCAAAGTGACCACTTGATTCCATATCATATGATTACCCGTATGGAAGCATTGCTGACACAGCATGCATATCATATGGGTGGTGCAGGAAAGAAAATCCAGATATTTATGCGATATCAGCTTTCGGAACAGTATGATGTGAGACAGATTGCGGAGAATTATAAAGAAAGCCTGTTAGAGGAACTGCGCAGCATCAGCCGGATTGCATTTCGGTTGATGAGCCGGGCGGAGTGGTATTATAACGAGGATGTGATCAGTATTGCGGTGGAACATTCCACAGTTGCAAAGGAACATGAAAAGCTGATACGGGATTTTCTCGTGTCTTATTTTCGTGATCATTTTGGAAAAGAAATCGAAGTTGGATTCAGCTATTCCTTAGAACAGAAAACGAAGCTGCGGCAGGCAAATGCCCTGCGCTTACAGCAGGAGCTCCGTACGATCGAGGAGAAAAATGCAGAATTACAGGCGGCAAAAGCTGCTTCGGATGCTTCGGAAAAAGAGAAAAATGTAGAAGATAAAAAGGCTGCCAAGGATGAAAACAAACAGGCAGAAGCAAAAACGGCTGCAAAGACAGATGCACCGAAGTCTCCACAGCCAGCTGCATCCAGTGCAAAACCAGCGGCTGCAGCAGCCAAATCCTATGGCGCAGGTGCCAGATCCGATCGTAAATTCTCAGGAAAAGGCGATTATGGAAGTTATCGCAAGCAGCAGTCACAGGACCCGGATGTGTTCTATGGCAGAAACTGTGAGGCGGATATTGTCAAGATTGAGGCACTCGAAGAAGGTACCGGTGAATGTTGTATCCATGGGCAGATAATCGCGTTGGAAGATCGAGAACTGCGAAGCGGAAAGTTTATTATCACAGGTGCGATTACTGATTTTACCGATACAATCATGTTCAAGCTGTTTGTATCACCGGATGACCGGGGCCCGTTGCTGGATGAATTGCAGAAGGGAAAATTCTATATCATAAAAGGTGTGCCAATGTATGACAGCTACAGTAAGGAAATCACCTTTTCATCCGTTGCCGGAATCAAACCGGCAAATGATTTCCGGGAGAAACGGATGGATAACGCGCTTGAAAAACGTGTCGAGCTGCATCTGCATACAGTCATGAGCGAGATGGACAGTGTGGTTGGTATCGAAAAAGTGATTGCCCGCGCGAAAGAATGGGGCATGAAGGCGCTTGCAATCACCGATCATGGTGTTGTACAGGCATTCCCGATTGCAAACCACCAGCTCAAAAAAGGCGAGGACTTTAAGATCATCTATGGTGTAGAGGGCTATTTTGTTGATGATGTAAAGGGACTGATCCAGAACGAAAAAGGACAGAGGATTGATTCGGAATATGTGGTATTTGATATAGAAACCACAGGCTTAAGCCCGACAAATAACCGCATCATTGAGATTGGTGCCGTGCGGATCAAGGATGGAAGGATACAGGATACATTCTCAGAGTTTGTCAATCCGGAGGTGCCGATTCCGTATACGATCACAAAGCTTACATCCATCACGGATGCGATGGTGCAGAATGCACCAACGATCGAAGTGATCCTGCCGAAATTCTTAGAGTATATTGGCGATGCAAGTGTAGTTGCGCACAATGCTACCTTTGATACCGGATTTATACGGGAGAATGCAAAACGTCTGGGACTGGTGTTTGACAGTACGATCGTGGATACGATGACACTGGCGCATATCCTGCTTCCCGAGCTTGGTAAATATACACTGGATCGTCTGTGTAAGCAGTTTGGCGTTGTCAATGAGCATCACCATAGAGCTTGTGATGATGCGGCTGCTACAGCCGAGATCTTCGTCAAGATGATCAAGATGATCAAAGAAAAAGGTATTACAACGATCCATGGGTTAAACGAAGCGGGTGCTGCATCTCCGGATGCAATCCGGAAAGCGAAAACGTATCATGGTATCATATTGGCGGCAAATGAGGTTGGACGTGTGAATCTGTACCGTCTGATTTCTGAGTCACATCTGACATATTTTAACCGGCGTCCACGTATGCCGAAGAGCCTGATCAACAAATACCGGGAAGGCTTGATCATCGGTTCTGCCTGTGAGGCGGGTGAGCTTTACCGTGCGGTGTTGTATGGTGAGGGCGAGGACGAGATTACAAGACTTTGCAATTTCTATGATTACTATGAGATTCAGCCGGTTGGAAACAACATGTTCCTGCTTGATGATGAGAAAGCGCCGGTCAAGACCGTGGAAGATCTGCAGGATGTAAACCGGAAGATCTGTGACCTCGGGAAACAGTTTGGCAAACCGGTCGTTGCAACCTGTGATGTGCATTTCCTTGATCCGGAGGATGAGGTATATCGGCGGATCATGATGGCGGGAAAGGGATTCCATGATGCAGACCGTCAGCCACCGCTGTTTTTCCGTACAACGGATGAGATGCTTGCAGAGTTCCAGTATTTAGGCAGTGATCTTGCAAAAGAAGTCGTTATTACAAATACAAATAAAATTAATGATATGATTGAGCGTATCTCACCGGTACGGCCGGATAAATGTCCGCCGATCATTGATAATTCCGATGAGACGCTGACGACAATCTGTTATGACAAGGCACATGAGATCTATGGACCGAATCTGCCGGAGATCGTAGAGGCGAGACTGAAACGGGAACTGCATTCCATTATCTCAAATGGATTTGCGGTTATGTATATTATTGCGCAGAAGCTGGTGTGGAAATCAAATGGCGATAGCTATCTGGTAGGCAGCCGAGGTTCGGTTGGTTCGTCCTTTGTTGCGACGATGGCAGGTATCACGGAAGTAAATCCACTTCCGGCACATTACATCTGTCCGAAGTGTTACTTTACAGATTTTGATTCGGATTTTGTGAAACAGTTCGAAGGACAGTCTGGTTGTGATATGCCTGACCGGAAATGCCCAAAGTGTGGCACGCTGATGACGAAGGAAGGACACGATATTCCGTTTGAGACATTCCTTGGTTTCTATGGCGATAAGGAGCCGGATATTGATCTGAATTTCTCTGGTGAGTATCAGCCCAAAGCACATGCTTATACAGAGGAGCTTTTTGGAAAGGGAAAGGCATTCCGTGCGGGGACGATTGGTTCTCTGGCAGAGAAAACCGCATTTGGATATGTGTACAAATATTACGAAGAGCATGAGCAGGTAAAACGGCGCTGTGAGATGGAACGTATCGCTTTGGGACTGACAGGCGTGAAACGTACCACCGGACAGCATCCGGGTGGTATGATCGTGCTGCCAAAGCATGAGGAGATTTATTCGTTCACGCCAATCCAGCATCCGGCGAACGATACAACGACGGATATTATCACGACGCATTTTGAGTACCATTCCATCGACCATAACCTGTTGAAGCTTGATATTCTCGGTCATGATGATCCGACGATGATTCGTCGTCTGGAGGATCTGACCGGACTGGATGCAAAGACAATTCCGCTGGACGATAAGGATGTTATGTCTTTGTTCCATAACACGGAAGCACTTGGTATCAAACCGGAGGATATCGGCGGCACGAAGCTTGGTACACTTGGAATTCCGGAGTTTGGTACAGATTTCGCGATGCAGATGTTGATTGATGCAGCACCGAAAGCATTTTCAGATCTGGTGCGTATCGCGGGACTCTCCCACGGTACGGATGTATGGCTTGGAAATGCACAGACCCTGATTGCAGAGGGTGTCTGTGAGCTTTCGTCTGCGATCTGTACACGAGACGATATCATGACGTATCTGATCTACCGGGGACTGGAACCGGGACTTGCATTTAATATCATGGAGAAGGTACGAAAAGGTATCGTTGCAAAAGGCAAATGTGACAAATGGGATGAGTGGAAAGAGGAGATGCGCAAGCATGATGTACCGGAATGGTACATGGAATCATGCGAGAAGATCAAGTATATGTTCCCGAAAGCACATGCGGTTGCCTATGTTATGATGGGCTGGCGTGTAGCGTATTACAAGATTAAATATCCGCTTGCATATTACACGGCATTTTTCAGTATCCGTGCGTCGGCGTTTGACTATCAGCAGATGTGTCTTGGCAAGGAGGCGCTGGAAGAAAATCTGGCTGCCTTGCAGAAGAAAGATAAGAATGATATGAGTGCGACCGAGAAGGATATGGTGCGTGATATGCGGCTGGTACAGGAGATGTATGCGAGAGGTATCGAGTTTATGCCAATCGATCTGTACCGTGCAAAGGCAGACCGTTTCCGGATCATAGATGGAAAGATCATGCCGAGTTTTGCATCCATTGCCGGCATGGGCTTAAAGGCGGCGCAACAGCTCGAAGAAGCAGCAAAAGGCGGCACATTTACATCGAAGGAGGATATCCGTATTCGTGGAAAGGTGTCAAAGACAATCCTCGATGTGATGGAAGAACTTGGAATCCTCGGCGATCTGCCAGAGACAAACCAGTATGATTTCTTTGGCATGCTGAAATAAAAGAGTTGCTATTTTAGGCTACATATATTAAAATAAAGCCAAATGTTTTTTAATGCGATAAAGAAGGACGTGAGAAAGTGAACAATCAAAATACTCAGGACATAGGAATTATCCATGAATCAAATATAGAGGTATCTGACATTTTAGAGCAGGTGTATGAGGCGTTATCTGAGAAAGGATACAACCCTGTCAGCCAGATCGTCGGTTATGTGATGAGTGGAGATCCAACCTACATTACAAGTTACAAAAATGCGAGAAGTCTGATCATGAAAGCAGAGCGGGATGAAATCATAGAGGTACTTCTTGAGAACTATATTGAGACACGGCTCAAGTAAGAAATACTGCGTGGTATTTCTGCTTGACAGAAGGAGCGGGACGATATGAGAATCCTTGGACTGGATTATGGCTCGAAGACAGTTGGCGTTGCATTGTCAGATGCAACTTGTTTGATTGCACAGCCACTCGAGACGATCGAGCGAAAACAAGAAAATAAACTGAGACAGACCTATGCAAGGATTGAGGCACTCGTGGTGGAGCACGACGTGGATAAAATCGTACTTGGACTTCCGAAGATGATGAACAATACGGAAGGACCAAGAGTTCAGGCAACGAGAGAATTTGCGGAGAATCTGGAACGCAGAACCGGATTGCCGATAATATTTGAGGATGAAAGGCTCACGACAGTGGAAGCAAACCGGATTTTAGAAGAGACGGGTGTGTGCGTGAGCGGAAGAAAAGAACACATTGACAAGATGGCGGCAGCTATCATATTGCAGAGTTATCTGGATCGAGAGGCACATAAAAGAGATGAGTGAGAAGATTACATTTGAAACAGAAGATGGAGATATCGAGTTGTATGTATTAGAGCAGACAACGCTTTTTGGAGTGAATTACATTCTGGTGACAGATGACGAAGAAAGTGAGGATGGCAGTTTCTTTGTACTGAAGGAGGAACCGGACAGCGAAGGAGATGTCGTTTCTTACGCAGAAGTAGAAGACGAGAACGAATTGAAAGCAGTGATCAAGATCTTTGATGAGCTGTTGGAAGACATTGATTTGGAGGTTTAGTTTAGAATGAAACAGAATAATAAGTCGGTGAAGATCATTCCGCTTGGGGGATTAGAGCAGATTGGAATGAACATTACCGCGTTCGAGTATGAGGACAGTATTATTGTCGTAGACTGTGGACTTGCATTTCCGGAGGATGAGATGCTTGGTATCGACCTTGTCATCCCGGATGTCACATACTTAAAGGAAAATGCGGACAAGGTAAAGGGACTTGTAATCACGCACGGACATGAGGATCATATCGGTGCGATTCCGTATATAGAAAATGAAGTGAATATGCCGATTTACGCAACCAAGCTGACGATGGGACTGATCGAGCATAAGCTTCGCGAACATGGAAATATTAACAACGTCAGAAGAAAGATCGTAACACATGGACAGATGATCACACTTGGTGCGTTCCGTATCGAGTTCATCCGTACGACACATTCGATTGCAGATGCGGCAGCACTTGCGATCTATACACCAGCCGGTATCATCGTGCATACCGGAGATTTTAAGGTTGATTACACACCGGTCTTTGGTGAGGCAATTGACCTGCCGCGATTTGGTGAACTTGGAAAGAAAGGTGTGCTTGCACTGATGGCAGACTCCACAAATGTGGAACGTCCGGGCTACACTCCATCCGAGAAAACGATCGGAAAAGTATTTGACCATTTGTTTGATGACAACAAGGATCATCGAATCATCATTGCGACATTTGCATCAAATGTCGACCGTGTACAGCAGATCATCAATTCTGCGTACAAGTATGGCAGAAAGGTTGTTGTCGAGGGACGAAGCATGGTAAATGTCATTCAGACAGCTTCGGAGCTTGGCTATATTGATATACCGGACAATACGTTGATCGAGATCGATCAGATTAAGAACTATCCGGATGAGCAGGTGGTACTGATCACAACCGGAAGTCAGGGCGAGAATATGGCAGCGCTTTCGAGAATTGCAGCCAGCATTCACAAGCAGATCACGATCAAGCCGGGCGATGTAGTTATCTTCTCATCCAGCCCGATTCCGGGAAATGAGAAGGCAATCTTCAAGGTGATCAACGAGCTTGAGATGAAGGGCGCTCATGTAATCTTCCAGGATACCCATGTTTCTGGACATGCCTGTCAGGAAGAGATAAAGCTGATGTATGCGCTTACAAAACCGAAATATGCGATTCCGGTACACGGCGAATACCGTCATCTGAAGCGCCATGCAGAGCTTGCAGTAGAGATGGGAATTCCGAAGGAGAATGTCAAAATCTTATCAGCCGGTGATGTGTTATCCATCGGAGAGGATACGTTCGAGGTAACTGGAAAGGTACAGGCACAGGGGATTCTGGTCGATGGACTTGGTGTTGGCGATGTTGGAAACATTGTATTGCGTGATCGCCAGCAACTTTCCGAGAATGGCCTTCTGATCGTTGTCGTGACGCTGGAGGCAGGAAGCAACCAGCAGGTTGCCGGACCGGATATTGTATCCCGTGGATTCGTTTATGTGCGTGAGGCAGAGAACCTGATGGATGAATGCCGCGAGGTTGTGCAGGAAGCATTGGATAACTGCTTAGACCGGGGAATTACAGATTGGGGCAAATTGAAGAATACGATTCGAGATGCGCTGAGTGATTTCCTCTGGAAGAAGATGAAGCGAAGCCCGATGATTCTGCCGATTATCACAGAGGTTTAATATGAGACAGGTTATTAACGAGAGCAAACAATTAAATGAACATATCCGGGCATCTGAGGAGTACCGCACGTATCTGCGGACAAAACAGGCGCTTCTTGAAAACGAGGAATTGAGCAGACATCTGCAGGAATTCCGTGCCAAGAATTACGAGCTTCAGAATCGGCAGGGAGTAAACCCTTACGATGAGATGATAGAACTGACAAAGGAATACGACGAGCTGCTGCATAACTCTGTGGTGAGTGATTTTTTGCAGGCGGAACAGCAGATCTGCAAACTGCTGCAGCAGGTGTTTGATTCCATAGCAGAAGGATTGGAGTTTGATTACATCAATGAGTGAAAATGTGAAAAAAACAACAAACGGAACAGCAAAGAAAAAAACGAGCAAGAAAAATGTGCGTAAAAAAGAAGAGAATCTTCGAAAGGGTCTGAAGAATTCTTCTGGGTTTATGTTCAGCTTATTTGTCAATATACTGATTGTATTTTTGATTGTAAAGCTGTTTACATATTCCTTTAATTTTGCTTATGGTGTGTTCGGAAATGTTGCATACCATCCGGGAAGCCAGCAGTATATTGTAGTTGATATTCCGGCGGATTCTTCAATCATGGAGATCGGAAGTGCTTTGCAGGATGCAGAGATTATCGAAGATAAGTATGTCTTTTATGCCAAGGTAAAGGTGAAAGGCTATGGAAACAAAATCACAAGTGGGAAATACCATTTGTCAGCAAGCATGACCTACGATGAGATCTTACAGATCATCTGTAATATTGATACAAGCAGTGATGAGGATAACGAATAAGTATGAACGAGTTTGCGAGAATTACATCCTTTGTCCGTTCGATGGCAAAGGAGGATGCCGGAGCGTTGGGAGAATTATATCGGGATGCTGTAAAACGTGGTGTTCCGGTGATCCGGCCGGAGGCAAGAGAATTATTAAAGACACAGTTACTATTGAAAAAGCCGAAGCGTGTTCTGGAGATCGGAACAGCCGTCGGCTATTCTTCTATTTACATGACAGGATTTTTGCCAGAGAATGCGCAGATCACAACGCTGGAATTGAGTGAGGAGCGGACCGCGGAAGCGAGAGAGAACATCAAACGGCTTGGGAAAGAAACACAGATTCATGTAATCTGTGGAGATGCGGCAGAGACATTGAAGGAGCTTCCGGATGACACCTATGAGTTTGCGTTTGTGGATGCAGCAAAAGCGCAATATATTTATTATCTGCCGGATGTGATGCGCGTGTTAAAACCGGGCGGTGTGATTGTATCAGATAATATCCTGCAGGAAGGGGAAGTATTAGATTCCCATTTCCTGGTAGAAAAGCGGAACCGCACGATTCATGACCGGATGCGGGAATATCTGTATGTGCTCACACACGATGAACGGCTGGAGACAGCCATCCTGCCAGTTGGGGATGGTATGGCAATCTCGGTTGTACGGGAAGGATGTAAGGAACGTGAATTATAGAATATCAGGATAGCAAGTATGGGTATGATTTTGCTGAAAAATCAGGATGTATACGAATGAAAGAGGATCGAAGATGGATAAGTTAGAGAAACCAGAATTGTTGATACCTGCCGGAAGCCTGGAGGTATTGAAGGTAGCGGTTGATTATGGCGCAGATGCAGTCTATATCGGCGGCAAGAATTATGGACTTCGTGCGAAGGCAGGGAATTTCACAATCGAAGAGATGCATGAGGCAGCAGACTATGTGCATGCGCATGGAGCGAAGCTGTATGTGACGGTAAATATATTTGCACACAATGAGGATATCGATGGAATCAAGGCGTATTTCCATGAATTGAAAGAGACAGGTCTTGAAGAAAAGATTGATGCATTTATCATTTCAGATCCGGGTATTTTCACACTGGCGAAGGAAATCCTGCCGGGTATCGAAATTCATGTCAGTACGCAGGCAAATAACACCAATTATCTGATTTATGATTTCTGGAGAAAACAGGGTGCGACGCGTGTGGTAGCGGCGCGGGAGCTTTCCTTAAAGGAAATCAAGACAATCCGGGATCATATTCCGGCAGATATGGAAATCGAGGCATTTATGCATGGCGCAATGTGTATATCCTATTCTGGAAGATGCCTGCTCAGCAGTTATTTTACAGGCAGAGATGCAAATCAGGGCGCCTGTACGCATCCATGCCGTTGGAAATATGCGGTTGTGGAGGAAAAACGACCGGGCGAATACCTTCCGGTGGAAGAAGATGAGCGGGGCACGTACATCTTTAATTCCAAGGATCTCTGCATGATCGAGCATATCCCGGATATGATTGACGCAGGAATCAACTCCTTCAAGGTAGAAGGTCGAATGAAGACAGCGCTGTATGTAGCAGTTGTTACCCGGACATACCGGGAGGCAATTGATGATTACTATACATCGAAGGAATTGTATGAGAGCAAGATGGAACATTACCGTGAGGAGATCGCAGCATGCACATTCCGTCAGTTTACAACTGGTTTTTATTATGGAAAACCAAACGAGGAGACACAGATCTACGACTGTAACACCTATGTGAAGAACCGCGTTTACCTCGGTACAGTTGAAGAAGTGACAGAAGCAGGAGAACTGGTCATCCATCAGAAAAATAAATTCTGTGTGGGGGATACGATCGAGGTTATGGCATTTGATGGCGAGAATGTGGATGTGGAGGTTCTTGCAATCCACGATGAACACGGCACAGAGATGGAATCTGCACCGCATCCAAAACAGTTACTCTATGTGAAGGTTTCTGATTCAGAGAAAATCAGAAAGGGTATGATTATACGCACAAGGCACTGCGTAGCTTAAGCAGTGCCTTGCTTTTTATAAAAAGAGTATGTTATAATTTTTTTGCACGGAGAGGTTGAACCACAAAATGAAGATTGCATGAAAGGAGAAAGAGCATGGGTTCAACCAGAAAAAATGAAGATGCCTTGCGTTATGACGCAAGCATAAAGAAATTTCTGTCTCAGAAAATTATTTTATCGCATATATTGGTGTATACGGTAGAGGAGTTTGAAGGTAGAAATCCCGAAGAAGTTGTGAAGTTGATTGGAGGTACACCGGAGGTTTCGTCGAGGCGGGTTTATGAGGTTGGTGATGAGTGGGAAGATTCTCTCCAGTCAGAACCGTCAAGGATAACGGGTATAAACACAGAAAGCGTATCAAATGAAAATGGGCCAGTATTCTTTGATATTCGTTTTTATGTATATACGGACGATTCGAAACAAACTCGCGTTAAAATGATAATAGAGATAGAGGCACAGGCAGCTTTTAATCTAAAGTATGATATCGTTACACGCGGTGTATATTACTGTGCGCGCATGATATCAACGCAAAAAGAAGAGGAGTTTACTGGTAGTAACTATCAGGATATTAAGAAAGTTTATTCTATTTGGATTTGCGTGAATCCTCCGAAATATGCGGAAAACACAATTACAAGATATTCTATGAAACAGGAGAATCTGGTAGGGCACTTTCCTGATACGCAACGGTATGATTTAATGTCGGTTGTGCTGGTATGCCTGTCAGAAGAAATTGTAGAAGAAAAGGATGAATATAGGCTACATAGATTGTTGGAGGCTTTTTTCGTACCGACAATCACTATGAAACAGAAAACGGAGATTCTGGAACATGAATATGATATACGGTGTGTAGGTGCGATTGGAAGGAGTGTGAATGAGATGTGTAATGTGGGTGAATATATGTGTGAAGTCTATAAGAATATGGGACTGAAACAGGGACTGGAACAAGGACTGGAACAAGGACTGGAACAGGGCTTGGAACAAGGAAAACGGCAATTGAAAGAAGCTGTAAAGCTTGCAATTAGAAAGGAATATACAACTCCAGAACAATTGGTTGCAGAAGGATATTCAGAAGATGTTGCGAACGATGCACTGGAGTTGCTTATGGAATTAGTTTGATACGCACAAGGCACTGCGCAGCTTAAGCAGTGCCTTTTTCTCTATCCGTGAGACATAGGAGCGCGAGATATGGAGTAGGTTTGAAATCTCTTTCTGCGTAAGCTCCTGATTGTCATATAAACCGTAACGGAGCGCGATTACCTGCTGCTCGCGGTCATCTAATACTTCGGTAAACAAGTCATTGATATTTCTGAGACTTTCGGACGTAATAACATTCAAAAGCACATTTTCTTCGTCGATTCGGATAACATCCATCAAACTGATCTCATTTCCCTCCCGGTCGGTGCCGATTGGTTCGTACAGGGAAATCTCGCGCGCTTCCTTGCGCTCCTGACGAAGCCGCATCAAAAGTTCGTTTTCGATACAACGACTGGCGTAGGTGACAAGCTTTGAACCTTTGTCGGTATCATATGTATTGATCGCTTTGATCAGGCCGATCGTGCCGATGGAAATCAGATCCTCGGTGGAACGGTTTCCGGTTTGATATTTTTTGACGATATGCGCGACGAGACGCAGATTGTATTCTACAAGGATATTGCGCGCGGATAAATCGCCCGCCTTTGCTTTTTGCAGATAATGCGATTCCTCTTCGGGAGAGAGCGGGTGATGAAAAGTCTGCATGGCTGCCTCGCTATCCCTCTTTGTATATACTATGACGAATGATGGGAAATAGTGCTTTTCCAAAATGGAAAAAGATGGTATGATGATTTTAATGGTTTGGGAAGGAGAGGGCTATGTTTCATTTAAAACATGATGTGCAGATACATCTAAAAAAAGAAAAAGAAGTTTTTCAACTCGTTCGGTTGTTTTTGTTTACATTTATATTATCGGCTGTGTTGATGGGGCTGCCTGACTATATTTGGAATATGCATTTATATAGAATATCGTTAATAGTAGTTCCGTGGCTGATAGCAGTCCCATCTATTGTTTATTGTATTAAACAAAGAGTTCAATTAGTTAATAAAAAATGGATTTTTGATTTTGGGATTGGTGTAGTAATTGGAGTAGCACTTTCTTGTTTGTGGCTTGTGATTGCAAATCAAATGGGAATAACAGTGGGAAGATTTTATACCAATAATATGTGGACAATAGTCTTCTTTTTTATATATTACGTTTTTTCGGTTGGACCTGCAGAAGAACTCATTTATAGAGTGGCATTTAAAGAAAGCTTGGAAAGTGTAACGGATAAGGCAAAATGGATAGCTCCGATTTTAGCAAACGTTTTATTTGGACTATCACACTTATTCCAACATAATATATCAAACGCGATATTTGCGTTTTGTGTTGGGGTTATATACACGTTATTATACAATAAATGGGATAAGTGTAATTATATTATGATAGCAGCTGTTCATGGAATGTATGACTTTGCTACATGCTTTATCCCATATATGCTGAATAAGATGTAGGTTTGGACAAATGAATATCGTGAAAAACTAGAATGTTATGTAAATTAAAATGATTTAAATAGATTTAAATAGATACCAAAAAATTGCTTTTTTTTTCAAATAGGCTATGCTATAATTATACATACTATAAAATTTATGAGAGGGTATTGCTATGCGAATAACTGGAGGAAGAAAAAAGATTCGTATAGGTGATTTGCTTGTTGAAGCGGGGGCTATTACGGAAGAAGAGCTTCAGGAGGCACTTGCCTATCAGAAGGAAAATGGTGGACGTATCGGTAATGTAATCATGGAGCTTGGCTTTATCAGCCAGGAACTGTTGATCACAGTATTGACGACACAGATGGGAATTGATTACATCGAGCTGAAAGCCTGCAAGCTGGATGAAGATTTGTTGAAACAGGTACCGGAAAACTTAGTCAACAAATACAAGGCAATCCCGATTGGATATGATGAGACCAATCCGAATATCCTGCGAGTGGCAATGGTAGATCCAATGGACTTGAATGCCATCGATGATATCGGTATTGCGACGAATACACAGGTAGAACCATTGCTTGCTATGGAAGATGATGTCATGGAGGCAATCGGTAAATATTATGGTAATGCACAGGCGATGGAGGCTGCTGAGCAGTACCGTAAGGAGATGCAGGAGAACGGCGTCAATGATGCGGATGAAGAGGCGCTGAATGAAGATATCGAGAATTCTCCAATCGTACTTCTGGTAAAGCAGATTATCGAAGGCGGTGTCAGACAGAGAGCTTCCGATATACATATCGAACCACTGGAGAGCAGCGTTCGAGTTCGTTACCGTATTGATGGTGCGTTGAAGCATGTTATGACTTATGATATTGGATTACTGGCAGGTATCAGTGCCCGTATCAAGATCATTGGTGGTATGGATATCGCAGAGAAACGTAAACCACAGGATGGTCGTATCACAATTATGGTTGACCGGAGAGAGTATGATGTCCGTGTATCTATCCTTCCAACCGTATATGGTGAGAAAACCGTTATGAGACTTACTTCCAAGGACGGTCTGACAAAACCGAAGAGCGCTCTTGGATTTGGACCAAAGGAATTAAAGGTATTTGATGGTATCCTGAGCAACCCACATGGAATCATCCTTGTAACAGGACCAACAGGTTCCGGTAAATCAACCACACTGTATACATCGTTAAGTGAGTTAAATACCGAAGATGTAAATATCATCACGGTAGAAGATCCTGTCGAGGCAAATATCGACGGTATCAATCAGGTACAGGTAAATGTAAAAGCAGAGATGACCTTCGCGGCAGCCCTTCGTTCTATCCTCCGTCAGGACCCGGATATTATTATGATCGGAGAGATTCGAGACGGCGAGACAGCACAGATTGCTGTACAGGCGGCTATTACCGGACACTTGGTAGTATCCACACTGCATACAAACTCAGCCGCATCTACGGTTACACGTATCATTGATATGGGTATTGAGCCTTATGTAGCGGGTGATGCGTTGGTAGGTGTTATCGCACAGCGACTCGTTCGTAGACTTTGCAGCTCTTGCAAACAGGCAAGATTAGCAGAACCAGAAGAAAAGAGGATTCTTGGAGTAAAACCGGAAGATATGGATGATGATGTCATCATCTATGAGCCGGTTGGATGCCCACTCTGCGGAGATACCGGTTATGCAGGACGAATCGGTGTATATGAGATGATGCCGGTATCCAAGGAGTTACAGGCAGTTATTTCAAAGGGTGCCACGGCAGATGTCATTGAGAAGCAGGCATTAAAAGAAGGTATGCTGACCCTGAAGATGGGAGCGGCACAGCATGTGTTGAATGGTATTACGTCAATTAGTGAGATGAAGAAGATCACATATGAGACGGGTGATGAATATTAAAACTATAATGTGAAAGAGGGAGAGAAAAGAACATGATAGACATGAAAGAACTTCTGGCATTCGCCGTGGAACAGAATGCATCCGATATCCATATTGCGGTAGGCATTCCACCGAAGCTTCGTATCAATGGCCGGTTGACGGAGGTAGAACTTCCGGCAATGACGCCTGCAGATGCTGCAGAAGCAATCGGCTCGACGATGCATGATCGCCATAAGCAGATCTTAAAGGAACGAGGGGAGGTCGATTTTTCTTTCGCATCTCCAGAGACTGGTCGATTCCGTGTAAACGTATTTATGGATCGTGGAAATATGGCGGCTGCTTACAGAAAGGTCGATACCATTATTCCTAGACCGGATCAGTTAGGAATTCCGGAGGCGGTTGTACAGTTATATAAGAAGAAAAGAGGTTTGGTACTTGTAACAGGACCAACCGGTTCCGGTAAGTCAACAACACTTGCTTCTATTATCAATAAAGCAAATGAGAACCTGACCGATCACATCATTACACTGGAAGATCCAATCGAGTATATCCACAAGCATAAAAAATCAGTTGTAAACCAGCGAGAAGTTGGTATGGATACACTCTCTTATGCAAATGCACTTCGTGCAGCTCTCCGTGAGGATCCGGATATCATCCTCGTAGGAGAGATGCGTGACCTGGAGACAATCTCTACAGCGATTACGGCTGCTGAGACTGGACACCTGGTATTCTCCACGCTGCATACAATTGGTGCGGCATCTACGATCGACCGTATCATCGACGTGTTCCCAACACATCAGCAGCAGCAGACACGTATCCAGTTAGCGATGATTCTGGAAGGTGTTATCTCACAGGCACTGATTCCGACAGCGGATGGGCATGGACGAGTGGCAGCGTTCGAGGTTATGCTTGCCAGCCCGGCAATCCGAAGCCTGATTCGTGAGCAGAAGAACCATCAGATCCAGTCTACGATTCAGACAAGCCGTGCACAGGGCATGATTACACTGGATGATTATATCTTGGATTTGTATAAGAGTGGAACGATCACCAGAGATATGGCACTTGTGTACGCACAGGATCAGGTTGCAATGAAGAAACAGATGTAACATTTGTGCAAGTTTCACAAAATTAAATTATTTTATTGAACTTTATTGCAAAAAACTATCAAATAGAGTAGTATCAATATATAAATTGTTCATAAAATGTTCATTTTTTAGAAAAAAAGAGGTCGGAGGAGTTAAAATGGCACAATATAATTACAAAGCCATGGACAAAAACGGCAAGGCGAAAAAAGGCTCGATAGAGGCGATTAACCTTGACAAGGCAAAAGAAAAGCTGAAGTCCGAAGGACTGATTGTCCAGGATATAAAAGAACAGGGCGCCGGAAAAAAGGGAGGCGGCAAGAAAGTCAAAGATAAAGACTTGGCAGTGTTCTGTAAGCAGTTCTCGGCAGTTCTGAATGCAGGTGTTACGATTATCAGTGCGTTGGAAATGATGTCAGAACAGCTGGAAAACAAAACTTTGAAATGCGCATTACAGGAAGCGCAGTCATATGTGCAAAAGGGTGGTACACTGGCGGATGCATTCAAACTGAATCCAAAGGTATTCCCACCGATTATGATCAACATGACAGCGGCTGGTGAGATGTCCGGTAATCTGGAAATCTGTTTTGATCGTCTGACAACTCACTTTGAGACAGCAAATGCATTGCATTCAAAGGTAAAAGGTGCAGTTACATATCCAATCGTTATACTGATTGTCGTTGTAGCGGTTGTAGCAGTGTTACTGGTTGGCGTTATCCCACAGTTTTCACAGATGTTTGACGATTTGGGATCAGAACTTCCGGCAGCTACACAGATGCTTGTAAACTTAAGTGACTTCTTGCAGCATAAGTGGTATATCTTAGTGATTATTGTTGCAGCGATCGTATTTGGCTTGAAAGCATTTGGCAAGACAGAACCTGGATCATTGATGTATGCAAAGATTGGCATTAAATTCCCATTGTTTGGTAATCTGACGATTAAGTCAGCCGCAGCAACATTCTCTCGTACGATGGCAACTTTGATGGCTTCTGGTATCAGTTTGATCGATGCAGTGGAGCAGGTCGCAAAGATGATCAATAACCGGATCATTCGGGAAGCACTTTTGGATGCGAAGACACAGATTGCAAAAGGTGTTCCGCTTTCCAAACCACTTCGCGATTGTGGAATCTTTCCACCGATGCTTCCTCAGATGACAAAGATCGGTGAGGAAACTGGTAATATCGAAGATATGATGGACAAGGTTGCAGATTACTACGAGATGGAAGTAAATGATGCAACAGATGCACTTACAGCAGCAATGGAACCACTCATCATCGTAATCATGGGTGTTGTTGTCGGTGGTATTGTAATGGCTATCTACAGTCCAATGCTTAGCATGTACGACGCGGTTGACAGTTATTAAAGTGAAATTGGATACAAACCGTTGGGCGAGGACTTCGGTTTTATCATAGAAAAAACTATATAAAGAAAAGGAGAGTAAATTTATGAAGAAAACAAACAACAAAGGTTTCTCACTCGTAGAGTTGATTATCGTTATTGCTATCATGGCAATCCTTGCTGGTGCAATCGCTCCTGCATTGATTCGTTACATTGATAAGTCAAGAAAGTCTAACGATGTTAGCTCATGTAAGACAATTAAGACAGCAGTTGAGACTGCACTTGGTAATGAGGATGTATATGCATTCTTAACAAACTGCGGTGATGATGATGCTGATTTTACACTCATCACATTTAACCCAGGAGAAGCTACATCAACAGCAACAATGTCTAACGATGCAATGACAATTTCAGGTTGTACAGAGCCTACTACAGGTGTTAGTGTTGCAGATGTTGGAACTCTTGCATTGACAGAAATTGGTACAAACATCGGTGAGAAGATTCCAAAGCTTAAGTACACAAAGGCTAACAAAGATGATAGCGCAGCAGCATGTGTAGTTAAGCCGGAGAAGTTCTATGCAGCAATCACTGCAAAGGGTACAGTATATGTAATGATCGGTTCCGATACAGCTCCTACAGATACACCTTCTGGAGCAAAGGTTGCTGAGTATGATTCTGCATACATCATCAGCCCAGAGTGCTGTGCAGCATATCAGTAAAATATGTGATTAAATCACAAAAACAGATTCCACTCGAATGATCGGGTGGAATCTGTTAAAAATGAGACGGAAAGGTTAGGACGATGTTAGTAACAATAGTATTTAGCATTTTTTTTGCGTTATATGGAATTGTAATCGGTAGTTTTGTGAATGTTTTGATTTTAAGACTTCCGATAAAAGAAAGCATAACCTTAAAACGGTCTCATTGTATGACATGTGGGCATACTTTGTCATGGTATGAACTCATACCTTTATTTAGTTATTTATTTTTAGGTGGAAAGTGCAGGCATTGTAAGGCACATATTTCAGTACAGTATCCGATTGTGGAGGCTGCAAATGGAATCATATATGTGGTTATCTTCCTCGCAAAAGGAATCACATTGGAGACGTTCCTTTATTGCCTGTGTGCTTCTGCCTTACTAGCGTTAAGCGTCATAGATTGGCGTACACAGGAAATCCCCTTGGGATTCAATATTTTTATACTAATTTTGGGACTGGTTAGACTCTTTACAGATATAAGTAATTGGAGTCAGTATGTAATCGGTTTGTTTGCTGTCAGCGTTTTTTTACTTCTCATTAATCTTGTTACAAAGGGGAGAGGCATAGGACACGGTGACATAAAGCTTATGGCGGCAACCGGCTTACTGATGGGCTGGAAACTAATTACGGTAGCATTTATCATGGCGTGTATCATCGGAACGGTGGTACATCTCATACGAATGGCTGTTAAGAAAGCTGGCAGAAAGCTGGCTTTTGGCCCATATTTATCTATGGGTATATTTATAGCAATGATATGGGGTGAACAGCTCGTGAGCTGGTACCTATAAGTATATGGACGAAAGTCCTACATATAAAATCACTGATTAGCGAGGGAGGCTATAACGAATGGCAAAAAGCAATAAAGTGTTATCTATTGATATCACAAACGAAAGCATTACGATTATTGAGCTGACTGCTTCAGCAAAAAAGCAGACGATGATTCATAATATCATCATTTTTGAAACACCAGAAGATTCCTATGAAGATGGTGTATTAAAGGAGCCAGAGAAGATTGCAGAGGCAATTACACAGCAGTTGATGGCTCGCGGTATTAATAATAAGAATGCAATCTTCGTTCTTTCATCGACAAAGATTGTAAACAGAGAGGTTATGATACCGTTTGTTCCAGAGAAAAAGATCAGAGGAATTATCAATTCAAACTCATCCGAGTATTTCCCTGTAAATATAGAAGATTATGTTGTTTCTCATTCTGTGCTTGAGACAGTGACAGATGAAGAAAACAACAAGCAGCTTCGAGTACTGGCAGTCGCAGCACCGGAGTATATGGTAAAGTCTTATTATGACTTAGGACAGATGGCTGGATTGAATGTCGTTGCACTGGACTATATCGGTAATGCAATGCTCCAGCTTATTAAAACACAGACAAATCAGAACACAACAACCATGGTTATCCAGTTAGGTAGTGAGAGTACAGTGTTGAATATTGTACAGGGGGATAACCTGTTGTTACAGAGAACGGTTCCATATGGTACGAACTCTGTTGTAAATGTAGTCATGGACGACAAGGGCGTTGATGCAACAACTGCTATGACACTGCTTCAGAATGATCGTTTGATCACTGTGGATTTTGATGATAACGAAGTGACTGGCGCATTCCGGTACCTGATTAATAACATCGGACGTGTTATGGATTTCTATGCATCAAAGAACCCGGACAAGCCAATCGAGGATGTATTTCTGACTGGTGATGGCGCTTTAATCCGAGGCATTGACGGACTCTTTAAGGTACAGCTGAATGTCAGCACACGTATTATGGACACACTGTATAATATCAAGTTTGATCCAAGTATCGACTTGAAGGTATACAATCCGGTATATCTTGTTACTCCAATCGGAGCGGCTTTTGCACCGATGGGATTTGAAATTGCAGATGCAGCAGCATCCGCAACAAAGGCAGAGGGAAGTCTGGCTCCGTTTATTGCATTGATCGCAGTTGCTGCAATTGGTGCGGCAGGTATGGCGTTCTATTCTATTAATAAGAAGAATACTGTAACTGAAAAACGGGATCAGTTAGAGTCAGATATTGCAAGAATCAGTGATATTGAAGATATCATTGATGCATATGATGCAGCTGAAGCAAAGTATACAGATATGGAGTCTATGTACTATACAACATACCAGTTGAATGAGAATGCAAGACAGTTTATCTCAGAATTAGAGAGTAAAATTCCAACAAGCATAGTTGTATCATCGTTCTCGTCCGATAACAATGGTGTGTCAATGCCATGTGTATCAACAAGCTACGATGCGATTGCAGATTTTATTATGCAGCTGAAGACGATTGATTGTGTAGATAATGCATATGTAGCAAGTATTTCCAAGAAGGATACAGATGGAGAAATCACATATGAATTTACTGTCACAGTCAACTATGTACCGATGATGGAAAACCCTGAAGCTTCAACCGATGATGCCGGGGATACTGAAACGACAGAAGCAGAAGCTGAGTAAGGGAGGGAGCAGAGTATGAAATTAAGCAAAAGTAATATTAAAATTATTTTATTTATCGTTGCAGTTGCAATTTTAGGCCTTACATATCTGTATGTATTTAAGGATAATATGAGCACTGCAGATTCAATTCAGTCAGAGGTAGACACATTACAGGCTCGTTATGATGAATTAAATGCAAAACAGAAAGATCGTGACATGTACGAGGAAAAGACTGCTGAATATGAAAAGCTTTTTGCTGACAGATTGGCATATTTCCCTGCAACACTGGATCAGGAAATCTCCGTTATGTTCATCAAGGGTGTTGAAAAGGACGAGGGGAATTTACAGTTTGGTGTAAACTCTGTTGGTCTTGGACAGCCTGAGACATTCTACAGTTTAAGTGCAGCAGCAAGTGCGTCTAATGATACAAGTGATACAGAAGAAGCAACGGATGAAGATACAACGACTGTTGCATCTGGTGATTATCAGTGTATGTCAGCAGCATTTCCTATTACATATACAGGATCATATGAAGGCTTGAAGGATTTCATTGATTATATTATGGGATATAAGTACAGAATGAATATTTCTTCTTTCAACATTGCATATAATTCACAGGATGATGTATATTCAGGAAGCATTTCTTTGAATGCATATTGTATAACAGGTGGTGGACGTGAAGCAGATAGTGTGGATGTAGATGTACCAGAAGGTGTATCTAATATCTTCCTTGGAGGTCCTGGTGCAGCATCTGTACAGACTTCCAGCCATGATGCAGGTCAGGGTGAAGATATCGCGAGTGATCATGATATCCTGATTGGTTTGAACAATGCAAATGGAGACAGCTCAGATGGTATTATTGTAAGTGCAGGAAGCAACAAGGTAAGCTCAACAGCAAACGATGTAGAGAAGGTTACACTTACAATTACAGATGAGGATGGTAAGAATATGGTCGAGGTTGCAATGGGCAGCGATTCTTACTCATTTGAGCTGACAGATAAGGATTTAACAATTTATGTTGAGTCATCTGCTCGTGTAGATAATGATGACAAGAATGGAATTACATTGGGTGTAAGCAACTCAACAGATGTTCCGGTTTATGTGAAGGTTGCAGACGATGACAAGAGCGCTCCTAGATTTGCCTTAGGCAGCAAGACAGGTACTGTTAAGGTATACTAAGAGAGGGTGAGGATTTATGGCAAAAACAAATAATAAAGGTTTCACTTTGATTGAAATCGTCATAGCTGTTGCCATATTGTCAGTCCTTTTAACTCCGATTTTAAAACAATTTGCCAATACCCTGGAGACAAGTCGGAAGGCAAAAGCTCTCCAGGAGGTAAATGAGATGGCTGGTAGTGAGATGGAGGAATTCCAGACGGTTTCAAGAGAAGACCTGAATGATCGATATGGAGATCCTACGATACATGCAGATCTTTCAGTTACCCTGTATGATACATCGGCAAATGAAATCGCAACGGATCTTACATATTCTGCATATGAATATCAGTTACCGGAAAGCGAGATTGGAGCTAAGAGAGATAAGTATTCAAATGTTGTAGTACTCGATGACTTGTCAAATAAAGTGCGTGCGTATGGTGGAGAGAGTGCACCAAAACATTATAAAGTTGCATATAATCTGACAAGCACAGAATTGGCAGCCTTTGGCGAAGGGTTTGAACTCACCAATGAAGGTTCGATTGTAAAGTATAATGATGAAGGTTATGTATCAGCAGTTGTATGTACAGATACCAATTCCGATGGATCGGCAGTAAGTTATGTACAAAATCCGAATGATGTAAATCTGGGTAATATGCATGACCTTGATAAGAATACGGTTGCGCTTATATTGGGTGGTACATCCAGCTTTGACTCAGAAGCATTTTCGGCTTTGTTCTCCAAAGCAATGGAGCATCTTCGTGAATTAGATTATGAATCATGGCAGCAGGCATTGCTGAATGTTGATAATGAGTCAATATTGTCGCAGGATAGCATGAACAATTCAAAGAGATTAATCAAGATATATACGGATAAGGCAACAGATTCTTCAACGGGAAAAGATTATTATATTGTAAAAGCGGATGTATATTATGATTATACATATAGCTTGATTGTTGATGGTGCCGTGACAAGTTCCTACCATGATATGGTAAGTTATACGGTTTTTAGTCAGAAATTCTATACAAAGCAGGCACCGGAAATCTATTTTGAATATCAGCCATATTGCATTTCAGGTGCAAATACTGAGAATGCGGTATATCAGAGTGATGATTATATCTTATTTGATAACAATGTAGATGAAAGCAAGCTGTATCTCTATAAACCGTATAAGGATCAGCAGAACGCCAAGGCAAGTCTGGATGATTACTATACGATAGATTCAGATGGAGATGGCGTTGCTGATAAGAAAGCAGAATATTATACGTATTATACAGATTCAACACAGACAAGAAAAGTTACGATACATCTTGCAAGTAAGAATAACAACACGTCTGTAGAACTTGATAGCACTGGTAAGGCAACAAATCCAGATGGCTACAAACGTATATATATCTTTACAAATCTTGATACAAACGGCTACTATGATGGAGATAATGATTCTCAGTTCCAGTCAGATGCATTTTCAGGAGTGTTTGATTATGTAAAGGGAGAGAAAGAATCAAGAAGTTCCGTAGAAAATGAAGTGGATGCGGTTTATCTCAAATATGCATTGGGTAATTCTTATGTTACAAATACAGTATCTTCCGATGGAACAACAACGACTGGAGATATGAAGGTTCTGTATATGCTTAGTGAAGATACACGAGAATCAGAAAGATTATACACAGTTACAGTAAAATTAACACCGGACAAGGAGAGTTTGAATACAGTTCGGTTATCTGGAGCAAAGGGGGCTAATTAGTTGAAAAAATTCAAAAAACTGTTGAAAAAACTAAAAAGTAATGCCGGCTCCAGTATTGTAATGGTAGTCGTTTCTGTTGCGTTTATTGGAATTATTGTTGGAGCGTTGTTAGCAGCTGCAGTTCAGTCTTATCGGTTAAAACTACAGGAGCTGAATGACCGGGATAATTTCTATTATGTTGAGCAGGCGTTAAATGAAATTTATGCAGGTGTGGGTTCACAGACAGTGGAAGACTTGCAGGATGCATATGTTTATACGGTAGAGAATATGGTTGAGTATGATCTGATTAAGGGACGTTATGTGACGAAGACACAGGACGAGGCTCAGGAGATGTTCTCAAAAGAGTTCTACCGTCAGTTGCAGAATAATCCATTCTTTAAAGTAAGCTTGGATGATTTGGCAGTAAAGTTGACATCTTATATCACAAATGATTCGGTAAAATTGGATGCGAGCCGGATACAGGTTGTAGATTATGAAGATGAAAACAATAATAAGGTTGGTAAGATCATTAAGAATCTGAAGTTAAGCCGTACGCAGGAATACAATCGTTCATCTGCAAATGGTGTGTTTACACAGAGCATCACAACAGATATCGTAATTGGCAATCCTGATTTTGCAGTATTGTTCGATTCTATGAATGATACAGATCCTAACATTTTCAAGTATGCTTTAGTAGCGGATATGGGTGTTGAGGTTGATCAGCCAACAGTTCCGCTTACCATTGCTGGTAATGTATATGCTGCTTCTGATTATTATAATAAGCAGTATAACGAAAGCACATGGGATGAAGATGTAAGTGATGATAGTAAAAAGCTTACCACATCCGACACTTATGAGATTGAACAGGAAGATGGAGAAACTGTTAATATTGCAGAATTATATCAGCATGGCAGTGTAACATCAAAGAGTGCCAAGGGAGAGAAAACTTCAAGTACATATACCTATTATAATAATTATGCAACACAGAACAATCAAACGGAGGTTGCAGGAAGAAACGATTATTATGATGGTGCAACAATTAAGAGTAAATACTCAGGATTCTATGTAAATGGTTCTCAGGTATCTATTATGGCAGATACGGTTATTGTACCAGGTACAATGGCAGTTATGGATAAGGGATCTCTTTCTATCTATGGTAAGAATGGAAGCCAGACAGCAGAATCTGAGGTATGGACAGACAATATTGTATTAGATGGTTATAGTACAGTTAAAGAAAATACAGCAAAAGATGGTACGGTCACAACAACATACAAAGGCGCAGAGGCAATTATGAAAGCAAATATGTATGTAAAAGATGACACGGAAGTAAATGCTGCAGGATCTTCTTTCCAGTTAACTGGTAGCTATTTTGGCTATGGAGACAGCACAGAGAAAGATGATCGTAAGTTTACACCAGTTGTGGATGCCGCAAACTTCCAGATTGAAGTTACAGATGCAGCAGGTAATAAGAAAACAGAAAATCGTGGACATTATAACAGTAGTGCGATTATCGTAAATGGTGAGCAGTCAACATTGAATTTGGCACAAGCAAAAACATTGTTCTTAGCAGGACGTACATACATTGAGCTTTCAAAGGATGTAAACAGCGTAGATGGAACGACAAGAGAAGATGATGCAGTTGTAAACACAGTGAAGGATACATATGCATATCATCCGACAGATTATAATCCGGAAATGCCGGATGCATTGCGGACAGAAGATAATAAGACTACAACCATCCGTGATTATAAGATGGGTGAGAGTATTTCATTAAAGAGTAATCAGGAAGCTTATATTCCGGTGACGTATAATGGAATTCCAAAGCTTGCTAAGAATGACAATGGAGAATCGCTCGGATATTATCTGGCTGAACTTCCACCAGCATTAAAGGGCAGTGATTTATTTGAAAAGTATTTCCCATCTTATCAGTTTGATGGTAAGGTACCATGTGTGCTTCAGGAAATATCTGGTAAGAAGTATTATTATTATGATTTCCAGACTGCATATACTCAGACGGAACTGTTGTATCGTGCAAGAGTAATGGCAGGACAGATGACAAATGCAGAGTATAGTGCATGGTTAGAGGAGTTCCCATCTGCACAGTATTTCGCAGCAGGTTTTATTGAAGATTATGATGCTGAATTGGAAATGCATAGAAAATATGTAGCTGCAACAAATAAAACAGGGCTTACAGATAGTGTAATTGCGGAATATTTGGTTGATATTGGTAACTATGAAGATTTTGATGCTGGAAATATTGTTCTTCCGGATGCAGATCTTGATCCAAATGTAAGTATTTATTCCAGCGGTGCAATTACAACGAAGAAAGATACAACATTTAGTATTGTCAGAGCAGACAATACAGATGCACTTACAAAGCTTTTGACTTCAGATAGTCTGAAAGATATGAATGAAGGAAATAGCTGGATTGGTTCGGTAGATGCAAACGGAAAAGAATCTAAGTATACAGATGCATATCAGCTTTCCAATGATTTGGAAATGGAATATGACTATATGAAGTGGAATCTGGGACATTATAGTCAGGATCCTACATTAGATTCGGTTACACTTGCAAACAATGCAGTAGAGAAGCAGTATATTAAGGCGGTTGTCAATGATGAAGATCTTGGCGATGGAAGTATCACACCAATTAATAAGTTCCTGGATATGTCGAAGATAACAGAGAGCACAAACATTACACCTAATATTTCTGGTACAGATTCGGGCGTAAATGTTATGGATCTTGCATCTGGGTACTCTGTATGGATAAGTAATTCAGATGTAGTTGTTAAGGCAAAGAAGGAAGATAAAGGTGAGGTACGAGGCGTTGTAATCACAAAGGGAGATGTATACTTTGATACATCGGCTGAGAATGGTGTCACAGATTTTGAAGGTGTGATTATTGCCGGTGGTAAAGTATATGTTGCAGGAAATGTAAAAACAATTGCTTCTTCCGCTGAGATTTGTAGAGCAGTATTGCGTGAATGCTTACT
This sequence comes from Butyricicoccaceae bacterium, assembly GCA_963659815.1. GTDB lineage: Bacteria > Bacillota > Clostridia > Lachnospirales > Lachnospiraceae > Coprococcus_C. Next base: position 8,215 of record CAVKUW010000128.1, on the reverse strand, counting down.
GACTGGAGATGATAATTCAAAATTGATATTGAGTCTGTTCCGTGGATATGAGCCAAAGGAAGAGGATGCATCTTCCACAGACGCCTCCGAAGCAAAATCAATTGATATGATTGATTATACAGATGTTGTAAGCTTCGCAAACTGGATGAAGAATGTGGAATAGAGAGGTGGCCTATGGAGAAGAGAAGATTTATGAAGGATAACAAAGGCTACACACTCATTGAGATGATTATCGTTATAGCGATTATTGCAATAATGACTGGCGCGGCTATGGTAACAATCACGATTTTGCATAATGCAAAAGCCAAGGAAGCTTCTATTACATTGGAAACAGCATTGTCTGAAACACAGAAAAATGCCAAAGGGAAAATGTGTGTGGTAGCGGATACACAGCAGCCAGATTACAAATTTGCATTAGCTGTCTATAAAAGTGGTAGTAAGTATTATGTAAAGAAGGGGTATTATATAGGAAACGGGAATGATATGTCGCTGAATTCCAGTTATGTATTTGATGATTCAGAGAATGCAAATAGTGGAAAGGGCGAGAGTTTTTCGGCATATGTAAAGGTGAAGTACAAAGATTCATCTGGTACGGAACAGGATATTACCGGAATTGATGAAAAGCCTGTATATATAATTTATGACCGTCAAGGCATGTGTATATATGGTGATGGTCAGTATGAGTTTTATCGTAACAGCAAAGACTCATTGTTAAATACCGTGGTTTTGAATAAAAATGGAAGCCATACATTACATTAAGGAGGGGCGTGAAGATGAATAAAGATAATAAAAACGGCGGCTTCTCCTTGGTGGAATTGATTATAGCTATAGCAGTGCTTGCGTTCTTGATGTTAGCAGTTTCTTCCTTTATGGGATCGAGCGTATCACAAACAAGGAAAGAACAGGTGGATGTTAAGTTACAAACACAGGCTCAGGAAACATATAGCTTAATTACAGACACTATCATGCAGGCAAATGATATTGTGATGGTTGGATATACAGCATCAGAACAGTTGAATTTTGCAACGGTAGGAGAAGAGACAAGTGCAACAATGGCGAAGAAGTTCTATGTGAAGGATGAGGCAACAGCAAAAGCACTTGTAAAAGATCCATCTTTATATGGAATTAATGATTCGGTTTCAAAGGCAGATGTAATATGTTTTAAGGATATTGATGTAGACGATCCAATATATATATCATATCTGCGGATTGAAAGTTCCGTTCCGTTGGATATGAATCTGGTACCGGGTGGGAACCCAAGCATCTTGTCTGAACAGGTAATAACTAATTCATTGACAGGGGAAGCAACAAAGGTACAGTGCACAGAACAAAATTCCAAAATTGTATACAGCATAAATGACACATTAGTTTCAACCTTTTATTTCGAAAACAATAACATGTATTATGGCAGAAAATATGCATACATGACAACATCGGATGATGAGGTGGATATGTCAGATTCGAATTCAAAGTTTGTACATCTGTATAATCCATATTTGTCATATGTTGAAGCAAAGTTGGGAGCGATAGGTATTGGTGTTGCGGGATGTACAGCAAACATTGATGCAAAAAACAATTCAGTTAAGCTGGATATATACTATAATCAGTCTAATATGACGTATACAACGAATGGAAGAGTGAATCCAAGAAATTCGTATGTATTAGTACCAAAAAAGTAGGGAGGGGAAGTAGAACATGAAACGTAAAACAAAGATTTTGATATCTGCATTATCTGTAATGTTCGTTGCGGCGATTGCGGTTGCAATTGCATCGTTCTCCTTCGCTGGAAATGGTGACGAAGACGGCTTGCTGGAGAATGGCGAAATTATCGCAGATGCAAGTCAGAATGTGGATACAAAAACGATTATCGATTACATTATCGATAATTCAAATTCAGAAGATCCAGAAGTAGATAAGATTTATCATATCGCAGAAATTTCATCTTCTTCTGCTTCAAGCTTAGAGACATTTGTTAGTTCCAATGGCTTTAAGGATTATGTTATTGATGGAAACCGTACAATCGAGCAGGCGATGGCAGATGGTTGTATCGAATACAAATGTTTCGGCGGAAATGTAACAAGTGATGAAGATCTTGCTTATATTTCAAAGGCAGATTTCATTTATGTAAGTAATGATTCTGCATCGAAATTTACAAAAGACAATGACATGAGCGAGAAATTGTACGATCTTCTGCATACATATGCAGTTGGTGATTTTAAGCCTTTAGTCATTGACAGTCCAAATGCAACAACGATTGATCCATCGACATCAAAGAATATGAAGGATCTTGCATCTTCCGTCTTTGGCCCAAATGAAAAGTATTATTACACATTCAAGTGGGCAAGCAGCTTAAGTGCAGATCAGTATTTACAGCATGCAGGTGGTTCTTTGTATCTGGGAATTAACGGTCAGACACAGAAGGCAAATGGTGTATGGACAGATGTATACGAATCAGATCCTACGGTAGTAGCAGGAGATGGAACTTCTGCACAGCCAATGTCACTCGCAAAGATTCTGACAATCAGTGTAAATACAACTTATACAAGAACCGACGCACTGTTGGACGGAAATCCAGCAGCAACAGGATTGTTTGCAGCAGATGGCTCTGCAATTGCAGATACTGCTACATCAAAATATTATAAGCTGGATGCAAATTCAATCTTCTATAAGAATGGTTATAATAACCGTGTCGGTGTAAGACCAACTTATATACAGAATGATATTGTAACATTGGCTGATTCAGAATCGGTTGATTTTGATCAGTACGACATGATTGTGATTGAAGATTCTTGCTATAATCAGACGATTTCAGCAGATCTTTATAAGAAGTTTGCATCAGCGATGTATGGTAAACTTCATATCGTATATGGTGCAGATATGGGAACATCATCTGATGCAGCGATTGAAGTTCCGGATGATTTAAAAGAGACAAACTACTCTAAGTTATTTTATATGGTAGCAACAACAGAGTATGTTGCACGATATGAGAATATTATGGTAACTTCAAGAGCTGACTTTAGTGTTGTTACGACTTCAAAGAGTGCAGCGACAGCAAAGGTTATTGCAGATTTGATCAATGCATCGAAATATCGTGGAATTGGCGGTAGAGGTTCTTCTTCCTCATCCTTTACGGTGTTAGAGATTCAGCCATGCTATCCAATTGATGAAGTTGTGGCACAGGAAGTAGGTAAGGCAAAGCCAAGAAGTGGTAATGCATCAAGTATTTATGGAAGTGGAAATTATTATACAGCTCCAGCCAATGTCGTGAATGGAAAGACAAAAGAGCAGTTAGCTGAAAATACAGAGTACTATGCCTGGGAGCTCTCTAAGGCAAAATTAGCAGATGCATTAAACTTACCAATTGATAAGATTAATTTGGTACAGATGTCATCCGAAGAGTTTGCATGTGATAAGTCAGAGGTTTTAGGAAAGTATGACTTAGTGTATATTGGTGGAAATACATCTGCATTAAAGGATGTGTTGGAATATCGAAGCTTGACAGGTCTTGCAAGATGGGGCGGAACTCTGAAGTCCAATCAGGGCAGTTTAGACATGTCAAAGATTACAACTTTGCCAATCTACACTATGTATTCTCACAATGGAGATATTGTGAATCTGGATCTTTCGGCAATGGCACAATCTCCAGGACCTGCAAACAGTGGTACTCCAACTGCAAAGGTTCGTTTGAATGGAAATTATGCAGATACTTTTACAGTATTAAATGGTAATGATATCACATATAACCGGTATGAGGCATTAAAGGAATATGTCGATGCGGGAATGCCAGTTGTAGTAAGTAAGAATCTGACAACAGCATATACTCTTGCAAAGACGGATGGCTATTTACAGAACTCAATTGATCCGGATTCTAATATGTATAAGTTACTGGCAGCATGTGAAGATGCAGAAGATAATAATGTACAGTGGAATTTTGATCAGACAGAAGTAGAAGATATCTTAAGTGATGGTTCATTAGGTGATTCATTAACTGGATATGTATCAGTATTCAAGGGTGGTGCAGCAGATGATCCGAAGAATGCGTTGAGTTCAATCTATGCAACATCAGCGAAGAGACCAAAGCTGACAATTACAAGTATGCCAGCTACCTATAATCGGTATGATGAGACATCGCAGATTACAGATGGCACATTGAAATTTAAGTATACAGTCACTGGAAGTACCAATTATACAGTTAAATTGTATATTGACGATGATGGAAATAGTACTTTCGATCGAAACGAAGAGTACATGACATCTGGTGATGCGAATTCGCTTACTTATCAGTGTGCGGACAGCTTCTATGGTCCACTGTATTGGATGATTGAGGTTGTTGATACAAATGGAAATTCAGTCAGCCAGACGGGTATTGCTTATGTCAAGAACAAGACTGACGAAAAACAGCAGGTAAATGTATTGCAGATTATGCCGGGAGGTAAGGCAAACCAGTGGTCAAATAAGGCACTTGGCGAAGGCGCAGAAGGTTACAACTCCTTGTATTTCTGTACTGTATGTCAGCAGGCATATCAGAGACTGGAGTATAACCCATATACGAATTCAGGAAATCGTACAGCGTATGGAGCTCTTTATGGTGGTAATTTCCAGGATTCGAAGGATGGTATGCTGGGAAGTCATTACTTAGGTAAGCATGAGCATACGTTTGGTATTGTAAGTTATGACAGTCAGCTTGTTGTACCTGGAAAAGGTGTCAAGGGCATGGATGACTGGGATAACAACCTTGCAGATCAGGTAAATGATTTGTATGATTTTGATGTCGATATTATGCTGCGTGATGAGTTTGAGCAGGCTGCAAAGGATGCAGAAGCTGCATATGATTACAAGGTTGACAATGGAGAAGTTAATTACTCTTCAGCAATTACAGATGCAGAAAAAGAGGCACTTGTAAATTCATTTACAATTGATTCAACGGATACTGATTATGATAAGTATAATGCACTCACAACAGTGGAAGATAAATATAAATTTATTAAGAAACGTGAGTATGAGCAGTTGGCAGGCAAGTATTGGCAGTTGTATCAGTTTATGAAGAATGAGAGTGCGACTGGAACATCCAGCATGAAGGATGAAACAGGTGTTGATATTCAGAAAACAACCGTTGATGCAAGAAAGGAACTTGATGAAGAAATTGATAAGTTAATTGCCGGAATTCAGTCAGGAAGCACAAATTCAGGCAAGACAACCTTCTCAAGTAATACATCAAAAGAGACTTTGATTCAGGAATTGAACCGTTTGAAGACAAAATCAACGTACAGTGATTATTATTCTATTGATGGTAACGCTGCACAGTATAATGATGTATCACAGGCATATCTTCCAAATGGTGAGAGTATGAACACTTATATGGAGGAGTACTTTAAGGTAAAAGATAAAGAACTTGAGTATAAGGAGCTTTACAAGAAATACACAAGATATGCAGCAGGTGCCGATTGGTTACAGGAATCATATAGTACAATTATTCTTGGACCATCTGAAGATTTCGGTGGAGATGATATTACAAGTCCGATTGCACTTGCAGATTTGAAGTCTTACATCGAAGATGATGGACAGCTCCTGTTGTTCCATGATACATTGACAAAGTTCTCTGATAAGGGTACTTCTACATTGACAGCAACACTTCGTTCATACTTTGGTATGGATCGGTATCACTTTAATGATCCTGTGACAACAGATGCAAGTCAGAATTATGTGAAGTATACAACTACGCAGGATAGTAACAAATACTTTATGACGAATTTGTCAACAACGAAGGAAGAGAGTCGGTATACAAGTTGGCTTTCAGATATGAAAAAAGTATTTGGATCAACGCCAAGTAAGTATTTGACATCTGTAGCATATACAGATGCAGTAAATGTCAGTGGAAATGATAATCCGTATGCAATTCCTTATCGGTATGCCGATTTGAGCTGGGCAATCGCAGGATATTGGTACAATGCAGCTAGCTTTTCTGCAAAGGAGAATACAAAGTATGGTACTGATAAAGCGAGTCAGAACAATCAGGGTATTGTAACATTGTTCCCATTCACATTGGCATCTGAGTTGAACATTTCAGGAACGCACTCACAGGCATATGCGCTGGATATTGAAGATGACGATATGACAGTGTGGTATTCTCTTGCAGGTGGTAATAATACAAAGGATGGTTCTTCTATCTATGCAGCATCACCGAGAGATGGTATGGATAATTACTTTATTTACACATATAAGAACGTAAACTACTGTGGTGCCGGACATTCGAAGGTGACTGGTGTAGGAAAGGATAATAATGATGAGCGTTACTTGTACATCAATATTATTTGTAATTCTGTTCGTAATAGCGTAAAGCAGCCAACCATTTATGTATATGACTATGGTAAAGAAACCAATAATATTATCAAACGTGATGTAAACGATGATTATTATACAAAGGTTGAGGAGAACACTTCTTATCCAGAGTTCAGCTTTAAGGTAACTGTAGATCAGGATGCAACATTAAAGCAGGTTCGAATCTACTATGATTTGGATTACTCAGAGACAAATCGTGATAGTGCATATGTGGCAGATAAGAATCATGTTCTGATTGCAGATTGGAATTCTACACAGGTGAAGGAAGGTATCATCAAGGATGTATTCCGATATGATTCTTCTCTTGAGAAGCTGTTGAATAAGGATGGCGGACAGATTGCTGAGAAGTATGTAGATTCTGATGGTAAGGAAGTTACAGTAGCGGCAACGAAATTGAAGCTTCAGCCATCGTACTTTGAGAATTACAATAATGAGTATACATATATTGTAATTGAAGCAACTGATTCCGAAGGTAATAAGGTTTACCAGAGAATCAAGGTTATGTTGAAGGATTATCTCTTTGATTTAACTTAAAAATATTTTAAAAAGCATGGGAAACTCTGAAAAGAGTCCCATGCTTTTTTTATCATTTGATTGACTTTTTTATAAGAATCGTTATAATCAAAGTATGTATGTAGTTAAGGATTAGGCGATATATGCCACAACGTACAAAATAATATGAAAGGGGAGATACTATGCGAAAACGCAAAATGAATCGAGCACTCGTTGTAGCATTGAGTGTTGCTATGGCATCAAGCAATATAGCACCAACAGTAACATATGCGGCGGAGCCATCTCAAGTTTTAGAAGCGTCAGAACAAGAAAATCCACAAGAAGAAACAAGTGAACAGGAATCCAAGACGGAGGTTGAATCTGTAAGTGATGATTTACAGCATGCAGAGCAAACTGTTGCAGAAGATAAGACGATTACAGAAGAAACGTATTTAGAGTACACACCTGGAGAGGGGAATTATACGCTGTCTTATCAGATTCGTGTAAATAATGGAAAAAAGGAAGCCATTATTAAGGGATATGGTAAAAATAAGACAGATAGAAATATTACTATTCCAAGCGAAGTAAGTGCTTCTAGTGAGTACACAAATGCTGCAGACTATCAGAATATTCCAGTTACAGCGATTGATCAAGGTGCATTCGCTTTGACAGAATGTCCAGAAAGTGTGTATATTCCTGCCTCTGTAGAATCCATTGGTACTAATGCGTTTGCTGGAGGAGAAAAACAAAAAGTTTATACACTGAAGTCAGTTACGATTGAGGAAGGCTCAAAACTGAATTGGATTGGAGAGGCTGCATTTCAAAGTCAGGCAGGATTGACAAGTGAAATTGTGATTCCTGATGGTGTTACTAAAATTGGTAAACAGGCATTCTATAATTGTGAAGGCTTGACAAAGATAACATTTAATGGAGGAGGAATCATTGATGCACAGGCATTTTCTGGTTGTAAGAAAATCAATATGGCAGATGGGTTGGTACTTCCACTCAAGGTGACAGAAATTGGTGATGAAGCTTTTTTGAATTATGGAGCATCTTCAACAAATGCAGGAAAACTTGAACTTCCAAATGGACTTACATCAATCGGAAAGAAAGCATTTTCTGGCGCCAAGCTGAAAGGAAATCTTGTTATTCCAAGCTCGGTTGAATCTATGGGAGATTCTGCATTTCAAAGTGCATATGCCGATACCGCGGAATCAAACATGGGTACGTTATCCTTTGAAAATGGAAGTAAATTAACGAGCATTCCAGCCTATGCATTTGATAAGTGCCTTGCATTTAAGGGCTCGATTGTAATTCCGGATGGTGTTACAAGTATCGGACAATATGCATTTGAAAAGTGTTCGGGGATGGATGGAACACTTTC
>CAVKUW010000127.1:0-39684 GCA_963659815.1 Butyricicoccaceae bacterium | reverse complement strand
TGCGGGGATCTATGTTGTCAATAAACATAAAGTGTGAAAGTAATAACGAACATGCTATGATGTACAACCACTCCCATGAAAGGTTTTTGTATGTAATTGTGTCCGGGGTAATTTCAGACACCTTCCGTATTTTTGCGGGAGGAACATTTGTCAAGAGGGGAGAGGAGGAAACTTATTTGAAATTTCCGACTATCACTTTTTGCTATTTGGGTGTAAAATAATATAAAACACAATATAGAGGCGAAAGAGAATGAAAATAAAAGAGAATCGATGCAGAATATGTATATACATACTCGGACTTATTATTCTGGCATTGGGGTTGACATTGAACACAAAGGCGGGATTGGGTGTATCACCAATCATTTCCATTGCGTATGCGGCGTCCGAGCTGACGGGATATAATTTTGGAAATACAACATTTGCGGAGTATTCTGTATTCGTGGCAATCGAGATTGTTTTGCTGTGTATTCGCTGGAGGAAACAGAAGAAGGCACAGGACGAAGCGTTGCAGAATGCGAAGAAGGCGGATAGCCGGATGATTCTTTTGATGGATGTCCTGCAGCTTCCATTAAGTCTTGTATTTACGAGATTTCTGAATCTATTTTCAAAGTTGATTCCAAACGTGCAGACGGATGGCAAAAGCGTGGCAGCAGCACTTGGCATCAAGCTTGCGGTACTTGCACTTGCGCTGATATTGACAGGCATTGGCGCGGCATTATCCCTGAATATGCGTATTGTGCCGAATCCGGGCGATGGAATCGTACAGGCAATTTCGGATTTCATCCACAAGAGTGTTGGATTCACGAAGAATTGCGTAGATATCACATGTGTCATTATCACCGTGGTTGTCTGCCTGTTGTGTGGCGGGAAGATATATGGCGTTGGTATCGGAACGATTATTGCAATGGTTGCGGTCGGCAGAATTATAGCCGTATTCAATCATTTTACGAAGAAGAAACTGATGCAGGTAACAGGCTTGGAAGAGTCATAGAATTATAATATAGGAGATGATTGGTTTGACACACGAACAATTTGAAGCGGCGTCCCAGTATTGGAACAGGAAAGAAAAAAATGTTATGCCGCGTGAGGATTTGAAACAAGCAGTACAGGCATATATTGAGGCGAACAACACCTGTGCACTTGCGACTGGAACAGGAGATTATGTGCGCTGTACACCGATTGAGTATAGTTTCCATGATGGCAAGTTCTGGATGTTCTCAGAAGGTGGCGAGAAGTTTATCGGATTAGAGAAAAACAAGAACGTCTGTCTAGCAATTTATGACAAATATGACGGATTTGGAAACCTGAAGAGCCTGCAGGTAATGGGCAAGGCAGCGATCATCGAACCATTTTCGGATGCGTACAATGCACATGCGCAGATCAAGCATATTCCGCTTGATGCACTGAAGAAATTAGAGTCACCGATGCATTTGATCTGTGTGACACCGGAAAAGATAGAGGTACTGAATTCGGAGTTCAAGAAAGAAGGGTACAGTATCCGGCAGACGTATGTGGTTTCGTAGACAGAAAGGATAATTATGGTAAAGAAAATTATGCGTGATCCATTGTTTCTAGCACAGAAATCAGTGGATGCAACAGAAGCAGATAAACAGGTTATAACAGATTTGCTGGATACACTCCGGGCGAATCTGGATCATTGCGTCGGAATGGCGGCAAATATGATCGGTGTAAAGAAGAATATCATCGTCGTGGCAAGCGGACCATTCCAATTTGCAATGGTGAATCCGATTATCACGAAGAAGACAGGCGCTTATCAGGTGGAAGAGGGATGTCTCTCACTCGATGGGACACGCCAATGTACAAGATATCAGGAGATAGAAGTCGATTACCTCGATCAGCATTTCAAGAAGCAGCATGGAAAATATTCCGGCTGGGTGGCGCAGATCATCCAGCATGAAGTGGATCATTGTAATGGGGTTGTGATATGACGGCGTAGAAAAATAATTTGATTTGAGCAGAATCGTGGGGCTCTTTTTTGAATGGCAATGCATATAATAAAATAGAATACTTTTAAAGAAGAAAAATTCTTTGACTATTTGAGGCATAGGATGTATAACTAAGGTACAAAAAGAGATACTTATAAGGTCGGAACAGAGACCTTAAACCTGTTCCAGTGGTCGGGATGGAGACCGAAAACCCATTCCCATTGCAGAATAAACTGTGAAAAATTAGTAGAAGGATGACTGCGAGGTCATCCTTCTATTTTCCACTATGAAAATTATAATGAAATTTACATAGGTTCTTCAAACATATCAAGAAGTGCGTTGACTTCAGGCATTGAGTGGAACTATCGTTTTCCTTATCATTCTCATTGGAAGATGGAAGCGTGTCATAATGCATATTGGGAGTTTGTTCCCACAGTTGATCACATTTATCCAGTAGCTCTTGGCGGAGCTGATTCGGAAGAAAATTGGGCAACAACATCTATGTTACATAATTTAATCAAGAACAATTGGACATTGGAGCAGTTGAATTGGAAATTGTATGCTGCTGGTAATTATGAAGATTGGGATGGATTGACAGGAGCATTTACAGAATTGGTAGAGAAAGATGCATCTTTACTTGAAGACGCTTATATAAAAAAGTGGTATTATTTATCCAAACGCACATAACACAAAAATGAAAAACCAAAGGAGAACCCCATGTCCCTAAAAAACACACAGAAAATCAAATGTCCGGATTGTGGCACAGAAGGCGAATTTACAATATGGCAGAGTATCAATACGAAATTAAACCCACAGGCGAAGGAGGATCTTTTGACTGGCAAGTTATTTGCGTATACCTGCCCGAAATGCAAGAAAGTCCATTATATTAATTATGGACTTTTGTATCATCAGATGGAGAAGCAGCTGATGATTTATTATGCAATCTCGAAGGAAGATGAGAAGGAGATTTTAGATTCCTTTGACAAGATGGAGAATGGAGACATGCTTCCGGGCATGGAGAGTACGGACTATACATTACGAGTAGTTCATTCTCAGAATCAGCTCCGGGAGAAAGCGTATATCTTTGATATAGGACTCGATGACCGCGTCGTTGAGATCATGAAGGTTATGACTGTGGCGCATTTGTCGCAGACGAATCCGAATCTGGAGGTTGGAGATATATTCTTAGAGATCACTAATGGAAAGCCCGAACGATTTGTGATCCGGTTGAAGAATGGCGTATTGGGCAACAGCCCATTTTCCCAGAAGGTGTATGATGCAGTCAAGGCGGAGTACATTGATTCCAAGGACGATGGCAAGCGGGATTATATCGTTGATATGAATTGGGCAGTAGAATGCCTGAAGAACAAATAAATTGACATATTTACAGGAGGACAAACACATGGAACAGGTGGCAAAATTTTTGAAGGAAGCAGATACATATTATCTGGCAACGGTCGAGGGTGACCAGCCGAGAGTACGACCATTTGGCACGGCTCATATTTTTGAAGGAAAGCTCTATATCCAAACAGGCAAGTCGAAGGCTGTTTCGAAGCAGATTCACGCGAATCCGAAGGTGGAGATCTGTGCATTTAAGGATGGCGAGTGGCTGCGTGTCGCAGGCGAACTTGTTGAGGATGACCGCAGAGAGGCGAGACAGTCGATGCTCGACGCATATCCGTCCCTGCAGAAGATGTACTCTGCGGATGATGGCAACACAGAAGTATTTTATTTTAAGAATGCGACAGCTGTATTTTCTTCATTTACACAGGAACCGAAGGTTGTGAATTTCTAATAGAGTAGGGGTAGTACATGGTTTTATACATGAACATGAAACAGCTTGGCAAGCGCAGGAATACGGTAGATCAGGTGCCATTTACCTATGCGGTGGCACCGGGCAGCCTGCGGGAGCTGATCGCAGAGACGGTGAAGCTCTGTGTGAGCAGATATATCGAGGCGATGAACCGGGGCGAAGCAGTGCTTACCAATGCGCAGATCGGCGATATGGCGCAGATTGGGAAGATCGCCTTCGGCATTGTGTATGGAGAGAAGGCGCCGGATGTTGGGAAGTCGATAGAGACGGCGATACTTGGGTTTCAGGATGGCTTGTTCCGGGTATTCTTAGGGGACACAGAGCTTACGGAATTAGATGAGAAGCTGGAGTTACAAGAGGGCGATATGGTTACATTTATCCGTCTGACGATGTTGGCGGGTAGGATGTGGTAGGGAATTACAGGATTGGGTGAATAGAGTCTTACCACACCTGTATATGTTGAAAGGGGTTACATATGGCAGAAGACAAGAAAACGAAGCAGGAGTTAGAAGTGCAGGCGAAGATCGCAAATGACTTGAAGCTCGCGCGGAATGAGGCGGACAAGGGGGTGAAAGCGTCTTACAGTGCGGAGATTCAGGAGTTGCTTGCAGAGTGCAGCAAATATAACGGTGTGACGCGGCTGACGGAAGTTGGAAAGCGGCTGGATAAGCATTTGGCGAAACCGGGCAGCCTGCCATCGGAATTCTTCCGGAAGGAATTAAAGCAGATGCCGGGATGGATACCGGAGCATCTGGTCGACGATTTCTGTTGCACGATCGACAGCATTACGAAATGGCAGGCGAGCGAGTATTATTATAGAAGAACGGTGCGAATCAAGCACTACCGGGCATTTATGGGACGTTATTTCCACATCATGAACACGTATCATGACATGGGAATCTACGGAACCGATCTCGTGTCGGTCTACACGGAGCAACTGCCGCAGAACGTGCTGTGCTATTACCGGGATCAGAGTACAAATGGACGTCAGGCTGTGTCGGAATACTGGATTCAGGCGGAGTTAGACCGCGGAAATGAGAAGCTAGAAGCAATCCTCATGGATATCTTATTTGGCGAGAGTGCGCAGACGAAGCTGTCTGTGGAGATCATCCGGGGCATCTGCATGAGCGGGAACACCCGGCTGCACGAGGCACTGGCAAGTTGCTGTTGGCGGCGCGTCTGCAGGAAGGATTGCGTCAGGCAATCTGCGAGAATATGGATTATGGAACCGCGGAAGCATTTCAGACGTTATTCCGCGTTGTGAAGGACAATGATATGCTCCGGTATGCGTCGGTGCTTAGGGCGGTTGCCACATGGACCGGACTGATCGCAAATGAGGAGAGCAAGATCGACCGGATTCAGGAGAAGCAGCTTTATATCATCGATACGTATTTGCAGGATGAGAATGCCAGAGCGCAGGCACTTAGAAGCGATGATGCGATGGAAATTTATCTGGCACTCTGGTGCTATGGATTTTATGATGTGGATGATGCATGTGAGCGCATGGGTGCGATTGCGTTATCCGGGACGCGACACCAGCGCATGGTGTTCGGCATGTATATGAAGGCGATGCACTTAGGCAGAGTGTATGTACATGGCATTGCAAAGGAATTCGTGAAGCAGTTTTCGGATGAGCTTGACACGATGACGGTGATCATGCCATGTCTCATGCCGGATCTCCAGTCGTATATACATGATCTTGTCTATGAGAAAGGCAGACGCTATAACGGAACACTGCGGTAGATGAATTATGCGGATGTTGGAAAATATTTTGACAGCCGCGAAGAGTGTTTGAAGGTCTATGATCGCTTAATGGGGATTCTTCGTCAGATATCCGGCAAGCGGCTGGAAATCAATCCGTGCGTGTTCCCTTGGAATGTGGCATATCTGGATAGATCCGACCTGATTTTCCGGCTTGCTGTGTGTGCCAGTGCACTTCGGGATGAGGATAAGATCACAGAGATTGCGGAGATGCTGGGCGATGTTGATGTATCGCGGTACGGCAGGGATACGCTGATGCTATTTTTGATTCGGGAGCCTGCAAATGCCCGTCAGCGGGAGATCCTCGTGGATGCGGTAGCGGACAAGGAGACATATACGAGACAGGAAGCAGCGAAGCTTGTGAAGAAGCTGAAGCTGTCACCTGAGAACTATACGCAGCTTGAGAACATGCTCAAGTATAAGAAATCTGACATCCGGGAGACGGTGCTTTCCATCCTTTATCAGATGGATGAGGAGAAGCTGTACGATCTGATCGGCAGACTGCTTACAGATGCGAAGGAAGAGAAGCGTACGGCAGGTTTGGATTTGCTGCTCCAGTTGAAGAAGGACGAGAAGAGACAGCAGACATTTGCAAAATGTGTCGCGCAGATCGACCATATGGCGCAGACAGTGGCGAATATATCGACGAAGGAGCAGATTTTGATCCGGGAGATTCAGAATACGCAGGCAGAACAGGCGGATGCGGAAGAAGGATACGGGCTTTATGATGTAAATGCGGCGTATGATCCGGTCTTTGATTCCGAGTATTTGGAAGCATGCAAGGATGTATACCGGCGTTATTTTCCGGAGAGCGGAATTGCGACAGGAAATGCCGGGAAGAAGTCAGAACCGGATACGGTCGACATCCATCATGTGCTTCGGGAACTGGATGCACTGTTTGATGCACATAGGAACGATGAATATGAGAGTGAAAACGGCGAAGTACGTATGCTTGGAGAACGGTTCGGATATTGGGGAGGGGAGATACCATTTCCAGAGCTCTGGGAGGATTTCTACAGGAAAGAGATCCAGACGCCGGAAGCGTGTATGCAGATTTATATTTATGTGAATGGCTATAATTCCGATAAAGCGTATTTCAAGCAATATTGCGAGAGCTTTGTGGAAGATCTGTATGGAAGCCGGTATAACGAGGAGCTTCCGACCTACGGCTATATGTCACAGATGCAGACGATCCTGCGTGAACTTTATAACAAACATGTGCCGAAAAGTGACAGGAGGAAGCTGGCGGTTGTGGCTGCGGATTATCTGCTCTCACGCAAGGATGCGCTTGTGCAGGAGAAGAAGACGGTAAATCAAGCGTCTAAGAAGGAAATCATTTGCTATAGAAGCGTGCTTACACAGGAGCAGATCATGGTTATCACAGCGTATATTGCGCCGGGCTATGCGGAATATGGAAGTGCAAATGATGTGGAGGCAGATTCGGCACAGGCGGCAGAAAATGATACGGAGTTTCTGCATCTCTTCCCATATAACTATGCGCTTGCGAAATGCCTTAATTTCAAGATCCCAGATGAGGTTGCGAACGATGGAAATGGCTATTATTGGGTAAATGTCAGTAAGATCATGCACGTGCCGGATCTTTCGACGTACATTGCAGCACATACGAGGGGACTGATCAGCCGGGACTACCTGTATAAGATGGCGTTTGAGGGCAGCCGGATGGATGTAAGCCTGAAGTGTCTGTCTGACATTGTGCGGTATATGACCGAGCGGGACAGACAGGTTCAGACAAGAGGCTATGAGTGGAGCTGGACCGCGGGCAATCGGCTGGAGTATGTGCGGAAGATGCTGCTGCATAACCCGGCGAAGGTGTTATCTGAGGCGGATCAGGCGAGCGTGGATACTGCGAAAGAACTGTATCAGGCGATGGCTGGGCTTGTCATGGAGGCAGAGCTTACACGTGGCGATACTGAGACTGCATTTTCCCAGTATGTATATGGGTTGACGAGAATCTATGGCGCGGCGTATTTTGTGCGGATTCTGTCGGCACTCGGCAAGGAGACGCTGGAACGGTCGACGTATTTTAACAGCAGTTACAGCTCCAGTGTCAAACGAAGTGTGAGCAAGAAGAACAGCCTGTCGCATCTGTTGCAGGCGTGTCTGCCGGATGTCAATGACAGTGCACAGACGCTTGGCGCGCACCTGAAAGGAACGGATATCAGTGAGGCACGTTTAGTTGAGGCGGCGATGTATTCGCCGGAGTGGATTGATATTGTGGGAGAATACCTTGGCTGGGATGGATTTACAGCCGGATGTTATTATTTCATGGCGCATATGAATGAGTCGTTTGACAACAAGCGGACGGCGATGATCGCTCGCTATACACCGCTTTCGGTCGAGGAATTAAACGATGGAGCATTTGACCGGGCGTGGTTTACGGAGGTCTACGAGAAGCTTGGAGAAAAGCATTTTACGCTCATATACAAGGCGGCAAAATACATCTCCGATGGTGCCAAGCACGCAAGAGCGAGAAAATACGCGGATGCGGCACTCGGCAAATATAATGATACAGAGCTGATGAGTGAGATCGAGGCAAAGCGGAATAAAGATCTGCTGATGGCAGTCGGAATCCTGCCGATTACAGATGAGACGCAGATCAAGGAACGGTATATGTTCCTGCAGAAGTTCAAGAAGGAGAGCAAACAGTTTGGCGCCCAGCGGAGAGCCAGCGAGGCGGCTGCGGTACAGATTGCATTGCAGAATATGGCAATCAATGCAGGCTATCAGGATGTGACAAGATTGATCCTTCGGATGGAGAGTCTGGTGGCACAGGGCATGGCGGACTATTTCAAGCCACAGGAAGTCGGCGAAGTATCCGTGTGGCTTGAGATGGAGGATGGCGGCAAATGCGCCCTGCTTGTGGAAAAAAATGGCAAGCAGCTGAAGTCCGTTCCGGCAAAGCTCAAAAAAGATGAATATATTGTGGCGATCACCGAGGCGAAGAAGCAGATGGCAGAGCAGGCACGCCGCACGAAGGCGATGTTAGAAGATGCGATGGAGAGTCAGGAGACTTACACATATGCGGAGATTAAGGGCATGCTGGAAAATCCTGTGATCCATGATCTGGTGGCGGCACTTGTGTTCCGGACAGCGGACAGTAGCGGTGTGTCAGACGATATTCAGGATGGACAGGCTGTATTTGGATTTGTCACAGCGAAAGGTATGGACGTATTTACAAATCATGCAGCAGATACCGATGAATCCGTGGGAGCATCGGCAGATTTGGAAGAAGAACAGTGTAACAGCTTACACCATATCGAGCCTTCTGACGACACGCTGCTTACCGTGGCGCATCCATTCCAGATGTATAAGCAGGGCATGTGGCATACGATTCAGCAATATGTGTTTGACAACCAGATCGTCCAGCCGTTTAAGCAGGTGTTCCGCGAGCTGTATGTGAAGACGGAAGAAGAGCTTAACATGGAACACTCCTTACGTTATGCGGGCAATCAGATCCAACCGAAGAAGACGGTTGCGTGCCTGAGAACGAGACACTGGGTTGCCGATATCGAGGAAGGCTTGCAGAAGGTATATTATAAGGAAAATATCGTAGCGAGGATCTATGCGCTGGCAGACTGGTTCTCGCCGGCAGATATCGAATCCCCGACGCTGGAATGGGTCGTATTCACTGATCGAAAGACGGGAAAAGACTTAAAGCTTCGTGAGATTCCGGATATCATATTCTCGGAGGTTATGCGTGATGTGGATCTGGCGGTGAGCGTGGCACATGCAGGTGGCGTGGATCCGGAGACATCCCATTCGACTGTGGAGATGCGGAAGGCAATCGCAGAATTCACGATGCCGCTCTTCAAGCTTACGAATGTCACATTTACGAAGAATCATGCAGTGATTCAGGGCGCACGCGCGAACTATACCGTGCATCTTGGCAGTGGTGTAGTCCATCAGGAAGCAGGTCCTATGATCAATGTGCTTCCGGTACATTCGCAGCGGCGTGGACGGATCTTCCTGCCATTTGTGGACGATGATCCGAAGACATCCGAGGTGCTGACGAAGATCTTGTTCTTCGCGGAAGATAAGAAGATCAAGGATCCATTTATACTTGATCAGATCGAGCAATAATGGCAAAAAAATATTGGGTACACACTTCACAAAAGGTTCACAATAAAGTTAGCACTCACCACTTGACAGTGCTAACAACCGGGTGTATAGTATAGTCACAATCAAGGAAGGGATAAGAAAAGGAAAGATGAAATAGAAGAAATCCCTTAGAGATTGCAAAGTTGTGATATTCAAACGACACCTCAGATTTCTCTGATAGTGCTTAAAGAATACCGTAGACATTGGTTGTTTAAGTATGAAAGGAGATATGACTTATGTTTACACCTAGTATTTTTGGAGAAAATTTGTTTGACGATTGGATGGACGATTTTGAGAAGGAGTTTGACAAGGAATTCCGACCAGCAAAGAATCCGCTGTATGGTAAGCATGCGAAGAACATGATGAAGACAGATGTCCGTGAGACAGATGATTCCTATGAAGTCGATATTGACTTACCTGGATTCAAGAAGGACGAAGTCAATGCACAGCTGCATGATGGATACATTACGATATCCGCTGCAAAGGGTCTGGATAAGGACGAGAAGGATAAGAAGACTGGCAAGTATATCCGCCGTGAACGTTATGCAGGCAGCCTGATGCGAAGTTTCTATGTTGGTGATGAGATCAAGCAGGAAGATATCCATGCAAAGTTTGAAAATGGTATCCTGCAGTTGTCGATTCCGAAGAAGGAAGCAAAAGCCATTGCGCAGGATAACTACATTGCCATTGAATAATCTGTGTTGATGTAGCTGC
This sequence comes from Butyricicoccaceae bacterium, assembly GCA_963659815.1. Taxonomy (GTDB): domain Bacteria; phylum Bacillota; class Clostridia; order Lachnospirales; family Lachnospiraceae; genus Coprococcus_C. The sequence goes on along the minus strand of CAVKUW010000127.1, from coordinate 29,331 downwards.
GGTGCATATAAATCTACACCATATACACAATCGACTTTGAAACTTAACGTAAAGTAAGGGAAGGAAGTGTGAGATATGGACAAGAATCCAAAACATCCATTGAAGAAAAAGAAAGTAATGCCGAAGGTTTGTGCAACTGCAAATCATAATGCAGATCAGCCGGAAGCAGCCGCTTCTTCAAAGAAGAAACATTAGTGAGATATAAGAAACGCCCCGTATGTTGCGAAAGCGATGTATGGGGCGTTTCTTTTTCTGTCCGAACATGATCCGAACAAAATGCAACAAATAATTGCTTTACTTTGCACTATGTATAGGGTACAATTTTCACAGCGCATTGTTTCACCTTAAAAAATAAAATGAACAAATGTTCGAATTTGTTATTGACTTTTCGAACAGAAGTGTAGTATAGTAGAACAAACGAAAACGAACATATGTTTTGATAACATAGATGGAAGATAACGGAGGTTTATGGTATGGCAAGTGAAGAAAAGATGAAAGCATTGGATGCGGCACTGGCGCAGATCGAGAAGCAGTATGGTAAGGGTTCTGTTATGAAGCTCGGAGATCAGTCTGCCAATATGGGAATTGATGTAGTTCCGACCGGCTCTTTGAGTCTGGATCTGGCACTCGGACTTGGCGGTATGCCAAGAGGACGTATTATTGAGATTTATGGCCCAGAGTCAAGTGGTAAGACAACGGTTGCACTGCATGTTGTTGCAGAAGTACAGAAGATGGGCGGTATTGCAGGATTTATCGATGCCGAGCATGCACTTGATCCAACGTATGCATCCCATATTGGTGTCGATATTGATAATCTGTATATTTCACAGCCGGATAACGGCGAGCAGGCACTGGAGATTACAGAGACGATGGTTCGTTCCGGTGCGGTAGATGTAATTATTGTGGACTCTGTAGCAGCCCTTGTACCAAAGGCAGAGATTGACGGAGAGATGGGAGATTCCCATGTTGGTCTGCATGCGAGACTGATGTCGCAGGCACTCCGAAAGCTGACAGGTATTATCAGCAAGTCCAATTGTGTGGTGATCTTTATCAACCAGCTTCGTGAGAAGGTAGGCGTGATGTTTGGTAATCCGGAGACAACAACCGGTGGCCGTGCATTGAAGTTTTATGCATCTGTTCGCCTGGATGTACGCCGGATTGAGACATTGAAGGTTGGCGGCGAAGTTGTTGGTAACCGTACAAGAGTTAAGGTTGTAAAGAATAAGGTTGCACCTCCATTCAAGGAAGCAGAGTTTGATATTATGTTTGGTAAGGGTATCTCCAAGGAAGGCGATATTCTGGATCTGGCTGTTTTGCACGATATCATCAACAAAGCAGGTGCATGGTACTCTTACAATGGTGAGAAGATCGGACAGGGACGTGAGAATACGAAGCTTTATCTCGCCAATAATCCAGAAGTGATGGAAGAGATAGAGCAGCAGGTACGGAATAAGTGTGGGATTGGCGTAGATGCAGAACAGACAGAGAACGAAGAGTCATAAGCAACCAACTACATACAGTGCATTTGATACAGCGATTTATTATCTTACCTTCCGGGATCGCTCCCGGAAAGAGCTTTGTGATAAGCTGGCAGAAAAAGGGTATGAGGAAGCAGAGATTGCAGAGGCAGTCGAGAAACTGATGTCCTATGGATATATTGATGACGAACGATATGTCACATCGTATATTCGGAATCAGATGCGTGCCAAAGGCAGACGAAGAATCACAATGGAGCTTTCCGGTAAAGGTGTAGATTCAGAGATGACACGTGAATTATGCATGGAACTGGTGCCTGATGAAGCGGAAACCATCTATGATTTACTGGAAAGACGTTATGGTAACTTAGATTTTTCGGATGAAGGACAGATGCGTCGCATGTATTCCTTTTTTGCACGACGGGGATTTAAGTATGAGGATATTCGCAGAGCGGTGTCAGAATATAGAAAAAATATTGAAAAAATATAGAAAAGTAATCGATTTTTTCTTACAAATTGCATAAAAAAAATAAAGTATTCCTTGACACTAGTATAAAAAAAGTATAATATTTAAGTGTTGTAGTTATGCAATAAAACTAAATAAGGAGGTGCTCCTGAGTTGTCAGACGAAGCAATCAAGTATGTGGTTTTCGCTGTAATACTCGTGGTTGCAATTCTCGTTACCTGGTTTTTAGCCATTGCGTATCGTAAGAACGTGGCAGAAGCAAAGCTTGGTAAAGCAGAGGATAAGGCTAGAGAGATTATAGATGAAGCACTGAAAGCTGCGGAGGCAAAGAAACGTGAGACACTTCTTGAGGCGAAGGAAGAAGCCATGAAGACGAAGAATGAGATTGACAAAGAAGTCAAGGATCGTCGGAATGAGCTCCAGCGTATGGAAAAGCGTGTTCTTTCCAGAGAGGAAAATCTCGATCGGAAGACCGAAGCCGTAGAGAAGAAAGAAGCTTCATTATCACGTAAAGAAGCAGAACTCACAAAGCTGAAGCAGGAAGTTTCAGATTTGGAAGCAAAAAGAACTCAGGAACTGGAAAGAATTTCCGGATTAACCTCTGAACAAGCAAAGGAATACTTATTAAAGACTGTTGAAGACGAAGTAAAACATGAAACAGCAGTCATGATCAAAGAATTAGAAACACGAGCAAAAGAAGAAGCAGATAAGAAGGCAAAGGATTACGTTGTGACAGCCATTCAGAAGTGTGCAGTCGATCATGTATCAGAGACAACGATATCCTTAGTACAGTTGCCTAACGATGAGATGAAGGGAAGAATCATAGGACGTGAAGGACGAAACATTCGTACTTTAGAGACTATGACAGGTGTTGATTTAATTATTGATGATACACCGGAAGCAGTTTTGCTTTCAAGTTTTGATCCGGTTCGTAGAGAAGTAGCCAGAATCGCACTTGAAAAGCTGATTGTGGATGGAAGAATCCATCCAGCACGTATCGAAGAGATGGTCGAGAAGGCTCAGAAAGAGGTCGAGACTATGATGCGTGAAGAGGGAGAGGCTGCGACCTTGGAAGTCGGTGTACATGGCTTACATCCTGAACTGGTACGTCTTCTTGGTAAGATGAAGTTCAGAACAAGTTATGGACAGAATGCATTGAAGCATTCCATTGAGGTAGCTCATTTGTCCGGTTTGCTTGCCGGAGAGCTTGGGCTTGATGTTCGTGTAGCAAAGCGTGCAGGTTTGTTACATGATATCGGAAAATCTATTGATCATGATGCAGGTATGGAAGGTTCTCACGTATCCATTGGTGTTGATCTTTGTAGAAAGTACAAGGAGTCAGCAACGATTATCAACGCTGTTGAGGCACACCACGGGGATGTAGAGCCACAGAGTTTGATCGCATGTATTGTACAGGCTGCAGATGCTATATCCGCTGCACGTCCAGGTGCAAGACGCGAGACGTTGGAGACATATACAACACGTCTGAAGTCCTTGGAAGACATTGCCAATGGATTTAAGGGTGTTGATAAGACTTTTGCTATTCAGGCGGGACGAGAAATTCGAGTAATGGTAGTTCCAGAGCAGGTAACAGATGCGGATATGGTATTACTCGCACGGGATATCTCAAAGAAGATTGAATCAGAACTTGAGTATCCGGGCACAATCAAGGTAAACTTGATCCGAGAGTCGAGAGTAACCGATTACGCAAAGTAATTATTTGTTATCAATGAAATTCATGGAAAGTATTGAGAATACAAGTTTTCAATACTTTCCTTTTTTGTTTATTTCCTGTATTATGTATATTGACGCTGTTTACATCTACGTTATGAATCAGGACAGATAGGAAGGTTATAAATATGGTTGAATTTAAAAGAAAAAGTTTGGAATTATTGTATGATGCGAAGATCGTAGCCTTATATAAAGATATTTTGGAGACACCGGATGGTGGAGAGGTTGTATATGATCTGATTAAACATAAATCCGGCGGTGGAGCAGGTATTCTGCTTGTAGACGAGGAAGAGTATACATATCTGGTGCGTCAGTACCGTAATTCCTTAGATGCAGTGGATCTGGAGATTCCGGCAGGTGGATATAGTTTTCACGGGGAATCCGGTGAGACATGTGCGTTACGGGAAGCAGAGGAGGAGACTGGATGGATTCCGCAGGATATCTATCATGTGAGCAATATGATTTCTTCGGTTGGAACCTTTGATGAGAAGACGGATGTCTATATTGGACGCAATTTGAAGAAAGGCAAGCGGCATTTAGATCCGACGGAATTTATCGAGATTGTTCGAGTATCTATGGAAGAAGCACGCGAGATGATTTATTCGGGTAAGATTGTAGATAGCAAGACGATTGTCGCGATTCTTGCTTATTATGATAAGAAGAGTCGAGGAATATTTAAGTAGACAGGCACATATGCTTTAGGGAGTGAGCAATCACTCCCTAATTTTTATGCAGTAGGAGTATAAGGCAATGCCATATGAAAGTGAAAAACTGAAAAGCCGCGTGTTTTATTATCTGTGCATGGTGTTGGCAGGCTGTATATTAGCCAATATCGTGCTGCGATGCGATCGGGAGCTACAGGCGTTTATACTGCCGTTTACGGACAGCAGTCGGTTGGTGGGTATACCCGTGCAGCAGACGATGTTCTATGTGTTGCTACAGCGGACGAAACAGGTGGTTGTTGTGTACCTGCTGTATAAGGTGTTTCCGCCCAAGGCAGTCTTCTCGATTGGGATGAGTGCGTTGTTATTTTTATTTGGATTTGTAATCAGTTGTCAGATGTTTTATCTGGGACTTTCGGGTGTATGGTTTTTGCTGTTATGCCTGTTTCCGCATTATCTGATCTATCTTGGAATGTTGTATTATCTGGCGGCAGAGGCACGCAAGGTTGGAGAGGATAAGAACAAAAAGAGGATGGCGGCGATGATTCTAATTCTGACGTTTTTTGTCGGAATTCTATCCGAGAGTATTCTTTCAAAAATTTTTTTAAAAAATTTTCTCCAATATATAGGTATGTAAAAACGTGCATTTCAACATATTGTGGAAATGTTACAAAATGTTACAAATATTGAAAAAATGTGAAAAAAATATGTTTGATTTTAGCTGAAATAGTAATTATAATGTAATAGATAAAAGCGAAAAGCAGTCGGAAAAGGTTGCATTTTGTCGAGGGAATGGAAGGACTTTGGGTATGGAAACACAGATTGAGAATTACATTGATTACTTGAATAGCGTGAAGCATGCAAGTGCGAATACGATTGCATCCTATCGGAGAGATTTGAAGAAGATGAGCCGCTTTTTTGCGGACAGACAGTGTACGGATGTGCGTGAGCTTCGGGGAACGGATTTGAATTCGTATGTACTGGATATGGAAAGTCAAGGCATGTCCACAGCGACGATATCCAGAAGTATTGCAAGTATGAAATCGTTTTTTCTATATCTGTTGAAGCAGGGGGAGATCACAGAAGATTATGCGGATGCATTGAAGCCGCCAAAGATCGAGAAGAAAGCACCTGAGACGCTTTCCATTGAGGAAATCAATCTGCTCTTAGATCAGCCATCACGCCTGACACCAAAGGAAATCCGGGACAAGGCAATGCTGGAGCTTCTATATGCGACTGGCATGCGTGTATCAGAACTTATAAATTTAAAGATCACAGATGTAAATCTGACGATGAATTATATTTTATGCCGGGATGTATCGAAGGAGCGTGTCATTCCGATCGAGAATGTAGCGAAGATGGCACTGGAGAACTATATCAAGTCGGTACGGGAATCCATCAGTCATGGAAGTATGTTCCTCTTTACGAATATGAAGGGACAGCCGATGACGAGACAGGGCTTCTGGAAGCTGATCAAGGCATATGCAGCAAAGGCTGGTATCGACAAGGATATCACACCGCATATGATCCGTCATTCCTTTGCATCACATCTGGTATCAAATGGTGCCGATTTGAAGGCGGTACAGGAGATGCTTGGACATTCGGATATTTCGACCACGCAGATTTATCTGCGCAGCAGACAGAGCAAGTTGAAGGAAGAATATGAGAAAGCACATCCACGTGCAAAGATGGCGTGAAAACCATATAAATATGAAATCAAAATAGAAAGATAAAATTTCATAGATAAAATAAAAAGAGAAAACCTCATTATCAGAGAAGAAATATCTGGTAATGAGGTTTTCTTGCGGTGTTGCATCTGACAATACAGCATTTAGAATCTATAATGAGTTACTATTTGTTTTGCAGGTTTGTAAATACGCTGTCACTGACACCGTGTTTCAACAGGTATGCCTCCCACAGGGAATAGTACTGTGCCTGCAGATGGATACCATCGTTGGAATAATCAGCTTTGACACCCACAGGGACATCGCCGTCCATATCACAGACACAGGTATTCATATCAAGGTAGAAGATATGCTGTCCGTCTGCGTATTCTGCGACCAGAGCATTTCTGCAATCTACATTGTCGTTGTTGTATACATCTGAGTTATCCGCGTAACTCTGCGTAACATGCATCATACCCATCACAAAGATTACGGCATCTGGTTGTAATTCCTGAATCTGATCCAACACTTTCTTGTACTGTGCCTGATAATCTTTGGCGTAGCCGCTTCCAAGCTCATTGACACCACACATGAGGAAGATTTTTTTGTACTGTTTTGTGGCAAGTGCATTTGGAATTGTTTCGCCGTTTGCCATTGTTTTATCCATCAGATCCCAGATGGAAACACCATCTTTGTAGTAGAAATCAGCCGTTGTTTTGGTGCGGAGCGTACCATAGTCATGTAGTCCCTCAATACGGGAATCCCCGATAAAGGCTGCATCGTTAAAGTAGTCAGTATTTACAGTGATATAATCGTAGTTGGTTGTCTGTGCCACACGGTCATTATCGTCGTAATAAGCAGAGCGTGCCTTACGCATCGGAACCGTAATATAGGTCGTTGGAATCGGTTCGCTTCCATCGGTGCTGACTGCATCCGAAGAGGTCGCCGGTGCATCGGTCGATGTCGCAGCAGAAACCGAATCAGAGTCCGCGTCCGTACCGGTTGCCGTCGTATCCTCAGGCTTCTTTGGGTTGTCGTTTTTTACAAATGGATCTTCTTTGATCATGGCAGACATAAAGAGCGTATGATCCTTGGAAATCCGCAGCTTGTATTCGCCACCCATAGCACCGACAAGGGCATATAAAGTATAGCCGATGACGGAAAGCAGGATCAGGGATACAAGCGGACATTCCCGCAGGAAATCCCAGATTGTTTTCGGTTGTTTTCGTTTATTATTGTTCATCATTATCACCCTCATTCAATCAGAACCGGAAATACAGGAATGGGTTATTTGCACCGGAGGCAATCTGATATACCGAAAGCCAGAAGAGTGCCAGCATGAGAATCTTACATACCCATGTCTTGTAAAACCGCTTTAACAGGCGGATTGGAATCGGCGTACAGCAGATGGCGCAGATTGCGAGCAGCCACCAGTAGGTGCCGAACAATTCCAGAAACTTCGGGAAGGTATCGATTTTGACCGATCCCTTGACTGGAAGGAAAAATAACCGCTTGATATAATTTCCGAGCGTTGGCAGATCGGAAATGTTGAAGATCGTCCAGGAAACCGGAATCACGATCAACATATAAATATGGGATAAGATCGTATGCCGCTCCAGCTTGTCCAGTAAAAATAACTTCTCGACGGTCAGCAGCACGAAGAAGAACATGCCCCATATAATAAAGTTCCAGTCCGCGCCATGCCAGAGCCCAGTGAGCAGCCATACGATAAACGTATTGAGAATCATTCGTTTCTGTCCTTTGCGGTTTCCGCCCAGTGGGATATAGACATATTCCCGGAACCATCTGCCGAGTGTGATGTGCCATCTGCGCCAGAAATCCGTGGAAGAAGTGGCACAGTACGGGTTCTTGAAGTTTGTCGGGAACTTGAATCCGAGGATACGTCCAAGCCCGATCGCCATCAGGGAATATCCGAAGAAGTCGAAGAAGAGCTGCATCGAAAATCCCCACGAACCAAGCCATGCGGTCAGTGGATGGATTCCCATGACACCAGCCGTCATAACTGTATTCCAGAGCGAAGCTATCTTGTTCGCCAGCAGTACCTTGTAAGCAAGTCCAAGCACAAAGATTGTCGTGCCCCATTCGATCTTTGACAGACTGATCTTGCGCTGCTTGTGCAGATCATCTTTGACTTCGGAGAAGCTGACGATCGGACCGGCAATCAACTGTGGAAACATGCAGAGATATGTTGCAAAATCCAGTAGTCCGTTGGCAATCTCATATTTCCTGCGGTAGATGTCAATTACATAGGAAGCAGCCTGAAAAGTGTAGAAGCTGATTCCAAGCGGCAGGGTAAGCGACACAAGCTTTAATACGGTTGTACCTGCAATTCCATTGATGATGCCGATAAAGAAGTTCAGGTACTTAAAGACAAATAACATCCCGAAATTAAAGACCATGGCAACGATAAGCCAGACTTTTCGGGTTGTCTCTGTGGATGCCTGCGTGTCATCCTCCCGCTTCCATGCGGTGTAGATGTTGACGGCTGCAAAATGATTGACGAGGATGGAGAGCATCATCAGTATAATATACGAAGGCTCTCCAACGCCGTAGAAGATTATACTGCCGATCAATAATATTATATTTCTGTATTTTGGTGCCGCTGCAAAATACACAATCAGAAAGATTGGTAAAAAGCGGAACATAAATTCAATACTTGAAAAGACCATTTTACTAAATCCTTTTTCCTATATTATGAAAGATAAATCTTTTTCAGATTGTCCAGCTTTGCGGTTGCATTCTGCATCAGCAGATCCAATACGGTAATCGCACACATGGATTCAACGACAACGACTGCACGTGGACCGATGATCGGATCGTGGCGTCCCTTGATCTCCATTACAACCTCTTCGTGTGTCCGTGTGACGGTATCCTGCGCCTGAAAGATGGAAGGCGTTGGCTTGAAGGAGGCACGTACGAGAATCGGACTGCCGTCACTCATGCCGCCCAGTGTGCCGCCAGAGTGGTTGGTACGCTTTTTGACCGTGTCGCCATCCATATAGAACTCGTCATTGTTCTCAGAACCGATAGATGAGACAACCGTAGTGCCATCCCCGATTTCGATTGCCTTGACAGCACCGATTGACATAACTGCCTGTGCCAGCTTCGCGTCGAGTTTGTCAAAGACAGGTTCACCAACACCGGCAGGAACACCGGTTATGATACATTCCACCATAGAACCGACCGAATCCTTTTTCTCCATCATTTCACTGAGATAAGCGGCTGCGTCTGCTGCACAGTCGTTATTTGGCATATAGAGTGGATTCTGATTGACCATATTAAGATCAATTGCATCGTCTGCAACCTTGATCGTTCCGATTGCACGTGTGTATGCAGTAAGGGTAATACCAAGCTCTTTTAAGACCTTGGCAGCGACCGCGCCTGCGGCAACTCTGCCGATTGTCTCCCGGCCGGAAGAACGTCCGCCGCCCCGGTAGTCGCGGAATCCATACTTCTCATCGAAGCAGTAGTCCGCATGTCCTGGACGATAGCTTTCTGCAATCGAACCGTAATCCTTTGATTTCTGATTTTCATTCATGACAACGAGGGAGATCGGCGTTCCGGTTGTTTTTCCTTCAAAGACGCCGGACAAGATAGAGACCTTGTCGCCTTCATTTCGCTTGGTCGTAAATTCGTTCTGACCTGGCTTCCTGCGATCGAGATAGATCTGGATATCCTCCACAGAAAGCGCAATTCCAGCCGGACAGCCGTCGATGACAACGCCGAGTCCTTTGCCGTGTGATTCGCCCCATGTAGTGACTGTAAATAATTTTCCGTATATAGAACCTGCCATGGTAATAAATTCCTTTCATATTTTATATACATTTGGAGGAATTATACATCTTTTTGTGAAAAATAGGAAGAGCCTGTTGATTTTTTCCTATACATGTGCGATAATGTTACAAAATTGTTACAGAACAAAGAAGAGGAATAGCAGATGAAAAAGATTTTAGTGAGAATATTGATATGTGTGATGGTGCTTGGACTGGTACAGACAGGAAATACAGCGGGCACAGCGAAAGCGGCAAGTACAGATGCAGATATTTATTATGCAGTACATTGTCAGACGTATGGCTGGGGACTTGGCGTTGCTAAAAACGGCGAGGTAACTGGTACGCAAGGACAGGCGAAACGTCTGGAGTCCATCAAGATCTGGGTAAAGTCCGAGCTTTCCGGTAGCGTGGAATATGAGACACATGTGCAGACCTATGGTTGGAACATCGGAACAAAGAAGGACAGCGAGGAATGTGGAACGACCGGAGAGGCAAAACGTCTCGAAGCAATCAAGATCCGTCTGACCGGACAGCTTGCTGAGGTGTATGACGTTGTATATCGTGTACACAGACAGACTTACGGCTGGACAGACTGGGTAAAGAATGGTACTGAGTGTGGAACGACCGGACAAGCGAAGCGTCTTGAAGCAATCCAGATCAAGCTCGTTCGTAAAAATGGCGCCGATGATGCAGACCTCAAGTATACGACACATGTACAGACACATGGATGGCTGGATTATGTAGTAGATGGTAAGCAGTCTGGAACAACCGGTGAGGGCAAACGTCTGGAGGCAATCAAAATTGATGTACCAAATACAAGCTGTACAGGTGGTATTACCTATTCCGTTCATTGCCAGACCTACGGCTGGATGGACTGGGTAACGAATGATATGCAGGCAGGTACATCCGGACAGGCGAAGCGTCTCGAAGCGATCAAGATCAAGCTGACCGGAGAGATGGCAGAGAAGTTCGATGTGTATTACCGTGTACATAGTCAGACGTATGGATGGCTTGACTGGGCATGTAATGGAGAGGTTTCCGGAACGTCGGGGCTTGCAAAGCGTCTGGAGGCGATCGAGATCGTGCTCGTAGAAAAGGGCGAGACTGCACCGGGCGAGACGAGATATCCGTATGTCGATGCTGCGATTGCAAAGCAGATTGAGAAGGAAAAGGAAGAAGAAAGAAAACGGCAGGAAGAAGCAGAGAAGGAAGCCAATGACAAGGCAACCAGCGAGAATCTGCGCAAGGTTCTGAACGAGGTTGTGCTGGTTCCGACCGTGACAAGAGACACAACGGTTGATGCGAAAGTACAGGAAGTGCTGGCGCAGGTTGTAAAGCCAGATATGGATAATTATGATAAACTTCTGGCATGTTATAAGTGGATTATTAATAATGCCTATTATAATTATGAAGAAGGATATACGGATCGATGGAATTTAGCGAAGGTTAATTATTCAAATCTAAGAGATCAACAGGCGGTTAGTCTGGCATATCCAATCCTAATTGGAAAAAATGGACAGAGATATGGAACCTGTATCAATTATGGCTCTGCGATGACGATATTTGCCCGGGCGTTGGGCTTTGATGCATATCGCGTCGGGGGTGAGACATTAGGAAAGGATAACTCGTATGGTGAGCATTACTGGTGTGTCATCAAGATTAACGGAATCTGGTACAACTTCGATCCACAGAATGCTGATAATAATTTGGCAGATCCACTTCGATATTTTGGTAAAACCAACAGTGAATGGTTAGGAATCGGCTACAAATTCACACATGGAAGCGAGAAAGCCGAGGACTATATCAGCGGTGGAACTTATAAGTAAAATAGTGCTTTACAAGATGAAAGTCTTGTGGTAAGATATCAAATGCCGTCACTTGGTTATAGGATCACTCCGACCATAACTCAGCGACTGGACAAAATAAGAAAATGGAGGGAAAAAGCATGATTACAGCAGATCAGAAGAAAGAGATCATTGAGAAGTATGCTCGTACAGCAGGTGATACAGGTTCACCAGAAGTGCAGGTTGCACTCCTTACAGCAAGAATCAACGACCTGAATGAGCACTTCAAGGTACATCCAAAGGATCACCACTCAAGAAGAGGTCTTCTTAAGATGGTTGGTCAGAGAAGAAACCTTCTCGCATACCTTAAGAGCAAGGATATCGAGCGTTACAGAACACTTATCGAGCAGCTTGGTCTTAGAAAGTAATAACAACAAATTAGTAAATAAACTTAAAATCACACACACTACAAAAGGGATTGCATATGCAATCCTTTTTTTTATGCTATTTATTTGTCTGGTTATTGTCTGAGGGTTCCAGTGTGCCAAGCCACGGGTTATAGATGCTGCCGTCAATGGCACTGATTATAACATATGCAGTCTGCGTGGTATATTCATGCTTACCTGGAGTTTCAAGATAAAACCATAGCAGATATTCTGTATCGTCATCTTGTTTGCTACCAGCGAGGAAGCACTGCCTGGTATAGAATATGGATCTCTTGCGGAACCGGAATCGTCCCCCTTGGATGTCGGCATTTGAGTAATCTGTCAGAGTTGGTTGCAATAGTTCGGTTGTATATGGAGCTGCAAGGTCATTCAGACTGCGGCAAGCATAAATTAGATAGGAGTCAACGACGGAAGAACCGTCATTTTGCGGTTTCGTTACAATCATGGAATCGTCTATACTGTAAGCACATCTAAGTTACGCCCGCCGTAGACCAGATAGGAATCATAAGAGATGACCGGTTCCTTGTCATAGTTTGCAGATACCTGATAAGCGTTATCGATATCGTAGACAGTCTGGATGGTCTGCGTAGGAAATACATCGGTAACTACATAATCATCGATCCCCATTTGGGAGAGTGTATCGGTGACAAGTGTTGAGGCGCCTTCTGTGGAATACGAGCAGATGTTGTCACTGCCGGCAAGTGTTTCGAGCATATCCGGGCGGATCGGGGATAATTGATTAAACCAGCCATAGGTAAGCTCTTCATTATAATCTTTGTGCAACACAAGCATGCAGTGCTTGCGCGTCTGGACGAAGGAAAGCTGATAGTCCTTTCCGTCTATCGTGCCACGGATATTGAAGAAGTTGCAAAATCCCTCGCTGTCTGCAGTTGGCTTGATATCTGCGTAGGTAGCGAATGTATTTGCAAATGTATCGCAGGCAGCAGTGATATCTTCCTTCGGCTGACGGCTGTACGGCAGGAATAATTTATAGCTTTCCTCATCGAAGATTGCAGCCGCAATCCGTGTAATATCTTCATTTGTATAGTCGCACCGGGCGGCGGTCGCAACCGGAGCAGACTGTGTTGACAGACTGGTGTTCACATCGGCGTCGATATTGACAGTTGTGCGTCCGTTCGATACGGAATAGTTCAGATGTAAGAACTTTCTATAATTATAGGATACAAATGTATCCGAAATGTATCTAAATGGTTGCAGGTTTTCGCTTTTATGGTATTATATTTGAAGAAAATGTCTGATTTTAGACAATTATAGACGAAACAGGGGAAAATAGCGATGGAAATCATGAAATATGCGATACCGGGTTACGAGGATGTCGCTGCAGAGCATCTGCTTGGAATCTTCGGAAATCCGATCAAACATACATTGTCACCGGTCATCCATGACACACTCAGCGATGCACTGGGGCTGTCAGAGCGGTATGTGCCATTTTGCGTGGAGGACGAGGAGCTTTCTCGTTGTGTGAAGCTTGCGTATGACGAGGGCGTGCTGGGTCTGAATATTACCGTGCCACACAAACAGCATGTGATGGAAAGTCTCGTGGATATTGATATCGCCGCGAAGACGATCGGCGCGGTCAACACACTGGTCCGGGTAGATGGAGGCTATAAGGGCTACAACACGGATATGCCGGGACTGGCGAAAGCATTAGAGACAGAAGGAATTGCGTTAAAGGATGAGACCGTTATCATGCTTGGCGCAGGCGGTGCTGCACGTGCGGTCGCGTATATGTGTGTCAGCTATGGCGCAAAGCAGGTGTATATCGTAAACCGGACATTTGCGCGTGCACAGGCGATTGCGGACGATATGAATGCATTTGCTGGGAAGACGGTCGTACAGGCAGTGGCTTCGGAGGATTATAAGAGCATTCCGGATGGAAAATACCTGATGATCCAGTGTACCTCGGTCGGGTTACATGAGGGGGATGGGATGCCGTTTGATTTTGGCGATGCGTTTTATGCGATGGCAAAGGCGGGCGTGGATCTGATTTACAATCCGGCACAGACCCCATTCTTAAAGGAGATGGAGAAGCTTGGCGTGCCAGCGGTAAATGGCTTGAAGATGCTGCTCTATCAGGGGATTCTTGCATATGAACTGTGGAATGATCTGAAAGTTTCTGAGACGTTGACGGATAAGGTATATCTGGCACTGCAGGATGCGATCTATGGGAAGAGGCGTGGTGATAACATTGTCCTGATCGGTTATATGGGTGCAGGAAAGACAACTGTTGGAAAGACGCTTGCTGAAAAGCTTGGATATGAATTTATTGATACCGACCTTTGTATCGAGGCTCAGGAGGGTATGACGATCCCGGAGATCTTCGAGAAGAAAGGGGAGGCATATTTCCGGACGTTGGAGACAAATGTCATCAAAGAACTTCGGGAGAAGACACATTGTGTGATTGCGACCGGTGGCGGACTGCCGCTTCGCAAGGAGAACAGCGATCTGCTGAAAGAAGTCGGAACGGTATATTACCTGATGGCAGATACGGATACGACCTATGCGCGGGTAAAGCATTGTACGAACCGTCCGCTGTTGCAGTGTGGCGATCCGTATGCGAAGATTCAGGCGATGATGAAAGAGCGGGGACCAATCTACGCGCGTGCCTGCCATATTCGCGTGCGGACAGACCGCGGAACTTTAGAAGAAGTGATGGGTGAGATAAAATGAGTGGAGCAGAAAATATAAATCGAAAAAATTACTGCGATGGAATGCGGGATGCAATTCCAATCGCACTTGGATATCTCGCGGTCGCATTTACACTTGGGATTGCGGCGCGAAACGCCGGGATACATGCACTTCCGGCAACTGTTATGAGTCTGACGAATACGACATCGGCGGGAGAATTCGCAGCGATCACGGCGATTGCCGGTGGCGTGACCTACGCAGAGCTTGCGCTGATGCAGCTAGTTATAAACTTACGTTATATGCTGATGTCATGTGCGCTGGCACAGAAGATTGATCCGAAATTCTCTCTGGGACACCGGTTTGTGCTTGGATTTGGTGTGACGGATGAGATCTTCGGAATCTCGGTTGCAAGAAAAGGTAAATTGAATCCGTGCTATATGTATGGTGCGATGTCGATTGCGATTCCGGCATGGACGATCGGTACCTGTCTTGGCGTGGTACTCGGTAACGTATTGCCGGGCGGTGTGGTGAGTGCACTTTCAGTCGCGCTATATGGTATGTTCTTAGCGATCATTATCCCACCAGCGAGAGACAATAAGGTGATTCGTGGACTTGTGATCATTGCGATGGCGGCGAGCTTCCTTTTCACGAAGATACCGGTGATTAAGAATATTTCTTCCGGTATGAAGGTGATTATTCTGACTGTTGTGATCTCCGGTGGGGCAGCCGTGCTGTTCCCGATTCTGGATGAGAACACGGGAGAAGAGGAGGCAGACCATGAAGCATAATATTTATCTGTATATCCTTGTGATGGCAGCAGTCACATATCTGATTCGTGTCCTGCCACTTACATTGATCAAGAAAGAGATTAAGAATAAGACGGTGCGGTCGTTTCTGTTCTATGTGCCATATGTGACGCTGGCAGTTATGACATTCCCGGCGATCCTCACTGCAAGCAACAGTATGGTGGCAGCAGGCATCGGATTCGTCGTGGCATTGATCCTTGCATGGCGCAGGACAAGTATGTTCGTGGTGTCGCTTGTTTCGTGTGCGATTGTGTACATATTGGAACTGTTCATGTAGGATATCACACATTTTTCACAAAATTGGCAAAAATATGCAAAAAAAATCACTTGATAAAGTTTGCCTTTTTTCCGATATATTTGTATAATAAAGCGAATAGTTTTATACAGAAGGTGATTAATATGAGATCGACACAAAAGAGAAGATGCAGATCCAATCGGGGTTTCACGCTTGTTGAGATGATCGTGACGATGATGTTGCTGTCGATATTGCTCACAATATCAGTCATGGGACTTATGGCATGGCAGGACTGGTCAGACTTTAACCAGGCGAATGAGTATGCTGAGACTATGTTTTTGTCAGTGCAGAATCAGTTGTCGGAATATAATGCAAATGGAACACTCGAGGATTTTGCAAAGCAGACAAAAAAATTAAGTCCGGATGCGGTAAATCTGGATTCAATATATTACGAAGAAGGACAGGTGTACAGTGATGATTCCGTTTGGGTAACGGTAAATAAGGGTACGCTTGTTTCTGTGCGTGCAAATAAGGGTGATTACAGTCTGTATGTGGCAGGAAAAGATACGACAAGCCCGACGGCACCAATCGTATATCAGCTTTTACAGGGGTATCTGTATGATACGTCTATCTTAAATGACGCGATCTGCGTCGAGTTTTCCTTAGAGGATGGACAGGTATTTTCTGTCCTTTATTCTGCCAAGTCAAATAGCGAAGCGCAGGAAGTGTTTGTTTACGACAATAAGAATACGTCTTTGCGTGGTACAGTCAATATTGCTACCCGGTATGAATCATACAGAAAAGACCGGATGGTAGGCTATTATGGCGTGGATACATTGTCGACGGCATTAAAGGGAACAAAGGAAAAGCCATCCATTGATGAAGTGAAATTGAATAATGAAGATACTTTAAATCTGTCGTTTAAAGTCAGCAAGCCGGCAAATGCTGCGCAGAAGTTGAACTATGATATTACTGTCTATGATGTGGATTCTGATTTCTGTACCGGTGAGAATATGGCAGATGGCATTCCGGTTATGAAGTTCACATTAAATGGAGCCAAGGTCAAAAATTATGCGAACCGACAGGCGCAGACATGTGCAATCACACGTTATGTGAAAGACGAGACTGGAACCTGGAGTACGCAGGAACTTGGAGAGTTCCCGATTCTTGCGTGGAGCGATACAGATGGAACGATCCGTGTCGTATTGGATGCAGCGGATTTTCAGGCAACTTCTGCCAGCTATGCGTTGAATCTGCCGATTTTACGGGATGCAGACAAAGCAGATACGGTTGCCAATGCATACTTTAAATTCAAGTCAACTTATACATTCCATCGGTTTGGACTGGATGCAAATAAGATCAAATGTTCCATCAAGGGGTATGGTGCTGCATATGATACAACAACAGAGCGGCATAGTAACCAGTCGTATGTTTATTTTGCCGAGGAAAATAACAACACGGATGCTGCAAAGAAGGTTGTAAATTATAACTATTCGATTGCCAATGCAAGACATCTTTATAATATGCGTTACGTGACAGACATTACAGCGAATACTGAAAAGTCTGTTGATGAACTGCGCCTGAGCAGTGCGCATTATGAGCAGGATACAAAAAAAACGTTAGCCTGCCATTTCCAGTTGTCGAAAGATATCGACTGGACGAAATTTGTAGCGTCAGGAGCGTTTTATAATACGAATGGAAATGATATTCAGTTAAATGATGAGACTGCAAGTCTGGCAGAATCCTTTATTTCAATGAAACAGCTTCGTGCGGAAGATTCTCTGGAAGGTAAAAATGCGGATGGTGAATCGTATACGATCAAGGGACTTACTATATCGCAGGCTGGAAATGACCTGTGTATGTTGTATACAGACACGGATACCGGTAAAGTGGATGATGAGAAACCGGTTGGTTTATTTGCTACAAATTACGGAACAATTCGTAATTTGAAATTTGATGAAGTACAGGTGACTTCGCCGGGGGATTATGTCGGAGCTTTTGCCGGAATCACGGTATATGGAAGCAATTTGACAGGTGAAACTGCAGGAATTCTGGAGAATCTGGAGATTGTAAGTAAAGATGTTGATGCAACGACTGCCAGCTATGTAAAGGGAGCATCTTATGTGGGTGGTATTACCGGAACACTCCTTGCAGATGCTGATTCGGCAGTGGTGGAATCTGTAACATGGGAGAAACTTTCCAATGCTGCAAAGGTAACCGGACTTTCGTATGTGGGAGGTGTTGTCGGCGAGCTTCGGACAGAGAAGAATCGGTCAACTGCCATCACATTGGAAGATTGTGAGAATACAGGTGCTGTATATGCGGTCGTGAAGCATGGCGAAGATAAAAAGGACAGCAAATTCATCGGCGGAATTGCTGGAAGCTGTGTGAATATGTATGCAGCAAATCTTTCAGACAACACATCTGCACTGGCGAATATCACGATCAAAAACAGTAACAGTACACCGTTCTATTCGAGTGAAGATTTGCAGGCATTCCTTGGAAATCAGGATGGAACTGCATTTGCAACTTATGCGGATAAGGTAGCTGGAACGTATGTCGGTGGTATTACCGGTTACAGTTATTTTAGTACGCTTGAAGGTGTGCGTGCAGAATTGGATAACGGCAAGCATAGTTATGTATTTGGACATGATTATGTCGGCGGTATCGTCGGTTATGCAACTGGTTCTGCAGAGCTTTCGGGTACGGACGATACGAATACAACTGGCAGAAATGACAACTATGTCATTGGCTGTTCGTATGTCGGTGGTGTGATCGGTGCGAATGCAGATATAGATCTGGGAAAAACACAGGAAGAGACAAGAAATAGTAGCGGAGATATTTTGGTATTGGTTGAAGAGGGCGCAAGTCCAATTGTAGTATCCGATACCGCGAATTCGAAAAATATCGTTTCAAATTGGCAGAATACAGGCGTTGTCTATGCAACTGGTATGTATGCAGGTGGTATCAGTGGTTATAATACAGGTTCTCTGCTTGAAAATCGTGATACATCGGGTGCAGCGACTGTTGCTGGAACATATCCGGTTTCATATGCAGCTGATTATGTCGGTGGAATCACTGGTTACAATCATGGCGTGATCAAAGCAGAGGCAAGAAAAGATAACAATGTACGCATCGTCGGTAAAAACTATGTCGGTGGTATCGTTGGATATAATGACAGCAGTGCGGAAGTTACAAACTACGCTGTGACGGCTGGAAGTATAAATGGAGATACAGATAAAGGAAGCTATGTCGGCGGACTTGCCGGCTGCAATGCATCGATTTTAATGTTGCAGAAGGCAGACGGAAGTGCAAAACAGTTATATGTAAGCACACAGAACATCAGCGGCAAATATTTTGTCGGTGGTGTGATTGGCGCGAACATTATCAATACGAATGGGTATAATCAGAACATGATTACGGAGGCTGGACAGAGTGGATCTTCCGATACGGCAACAGATTCTTCTGCAGGTAATACAACGAAGCTTTGTTATGTAACGTTCCAAAGGACGGATGTGTGGGGATCTGCAGATTCGCCGATGGCAGAATACAAATTAAATGTTATAAATAACAGTGATAAAAAAATGACTAACTGGTACATAAAAATCCATCTGAAAAAGGGAGCTGTTATAAGTGAAAATCTGTGGGGAGTTGAAGCTACAAAGGATGATGAAACTTCGGCTACAGAAACAATATATATTATAAAACCTGATCAGTGGCATCCGGACATTGAGGCTGGTCAGACATGTGGGGAAAAAACATTTCAGTTTACTTTTTCCAGCTATGAAGACCTCTATTCATTTGATATTACGGATATAGAATTATTTTATGGCGGTGGTGACGGAAATAAAACAACGATTAAACCGGGGAATATCAATATTACAGAGAAAAATAGGCACGAGGTAGTTGGCGTAGGAGACGGGGAATATCAATTAAAATTAGCAGGTGGAAAAACTACAATATGGACAGGACAGCTTTTAACAGTATATCAGATTACGAATGTTCAATTCGTGAATAATAGTGAATATGATGCGTTTGATTGGTATGTTGAGATTCCTGTTGAGAATGAGTCAACAATTCAATTCAATCAATGGAATGCGTATTCGATGAATAAAGAATATATAGAAGCTACAGGAGAAGATGGAAAAGCAAATAATTATTGGAAATTAAGCCCGAAATCAGTTACAAGAATAGCCCAAAAGAGTAGCTCTGAAAATTATCAGATGATATTTTATTCTGAAGATGAGTCGGTATACAACTATATTTTAAATAATGCAAAGCTTATTTTTTATACGAGCAAGCTTGTTCAGAAAACGGAAGATATCCAGTACGCCCGCATCCAAACAACAGCGGACATGGCAGACTTCTCCGGAACAATCACAGGCAGTGCATTTACAGGTGGTTACATCGGTTACACGATGCTTGTAAACAGTACGGATACAGCCTGTGCAAGGACGACAGCGGAGAATGTAAGAAAGCTGACCTTGAATCAGACATCCGAAGAGACTGTGGTTGACAGGGTATGCAATGCCAATGTCCAGACAAGTGAAGTGCAGATGTACGTGACAGGTACTGTTGGCGGTGGAAGTGTGACAGCAGATACCTATGTCGGCGGACTCGTTGGATATGATGCTGCAAACACGTTTTTGCGTATCGAGAATGCGACGAACCGGGCTGCTGTAACGGCGAAGACCGGCTATGCAGGGGGGATAATCAGCGCGAGCCGTAAGTCAAATAATAAGATTGTGACAAGTAATAATTATGGAACCATCACAGCGAAAGAAGTTGCAGGTGGTATTGTCGGTGAGAACAAGGGTATGGTCAATCAGTGTAATGTAAGCGCAACGATCGTAGGTAATCGTGGTACATCTATTGCAAGCTACGGCGGTATCGTCGGCGTGAGTGGTATCGCGGTGGAGAAAGCGGAGGATACAGATGCGGTACAGGTGATGGAATGTACATTTACAGGAAGTATATCTGGTGCTGGAAATGGTGTGACAGCAAATGTTGGCGGTATCGTTGGTGCCAATGGATATAATTCTACGGTCAAGGCGAACACGATTGGAAGTGCAGATACCGTTGTGCATGGCGGCATGGTAGATGGAACTGCATATGAAACTGCAAGAGCGAATGTCGGTGGTATCGTTGGTACAAATTATGGAACAGTTTCTTCGACAGATAATTCGCAAAAGGCAGAAGGAAATACCACGATTGACAACTATCTTGGTTATACTGGTGGTATTGTTGGATGTAATCAGAAGGATGCTGTTGTAAAGGGTACAGCGACAGAGCAGATTATCACAGCAGACACATGGCATGTGACAGCGAAAGCAGCTGGAGAAAATACGGCTGTGGGTGGTATTATCGGACATTCGATGTCTGGTGAGAATCTGGAGTACCTTACGAATTATGCAGAAGTTAAGATGGCTGCGACCGGAAATATTGCGGTTGGTGGTATCGTTGGACAGATGGAGAATCAGACCAGTGATGCGATGACATTTACAAAGTGCAACAATTACGGTACGGTTACCGGAACATGGTACACGGGTGGTATGATTGGATACTTACGCTATAAGGGCGCGAAGTTTAATAGCTGTACAAGTGATGGAACTGTGACAGGCGGTACAAATGTAGATGCGATGGTTGGATATGCAGATGCCGATATCGAGAACGATATTCAATATGCAGATTGTACGGTAAATGGAACGAAGTATTCGAAGACTACACAGCTTGCATCGAATGGAACAGAAGAAAAACAGGTCGTTATGGATGCTTCAGAGGGTGAAAAGGAAGCAGAGACAACGGTTGGAACGATGGAACAGCCAGATGAGACAGAGAATGCTGTGACCGATGTGGATACACAGGATTCTACGACAGAAGCAACAACCGAAGAAATACAGACTGTCCAGAAGCTTGAGACACCGGATGTCAAGCGTTTGGCAGAGGATGTGCGTGTCCTTCAGTATTACGATGGAACAAAATGGACATTGACAGCATCGGTACAGGATGAAGATCTGGTTGGAACGTATGAGTCACGGGCATATCGGTTCGAGGTACAGGATGGCGCCGATTATTATGAGGTGCAGATTAAGGATGCAAGCGGGGCATATGGCGTGCTGTATGTACAGCCAAAGACCGATAAATATTATGTATACTATGCAGGAAGCAACGCAAAGATCTGCAGAGAAAGCCTGTGTGAAGCAAATCCATACACCGAGTTTGCAGGTATTCTGACGGAAGAAAAAACAGTAAGCGTAAGCTATGCCGTAAATGTACGGCTGGAGGATACAACGACTGCAATCTGCGCAAAGGTGGTTGCAGAGGAAAATCAGATTTCTGTGTTACTTCCAGATACAACGACGTTAGTTGAAGTACAGGCAGTTGTCGGCGAGGCACATCTGGATACCTTTGAAAGCTCGGATGTTGCAGTGTGGAAGCTGATTCCGGTTGATGATGCAACGACGACAGATGCCAGCGCAATCACAGAAGCGGAAGAGACGGATATGGTAATCTGGACTGGAACTGTGAAAAAGGAAGTGGCAAAGACAGAATTTCCGAAGCTTGCAGGAACAACGGTGACAGTTGGAAGTGGCACAACGCAGAAAGAAGTTGTGAATTATACAGTGGCAGTTGAGCAGCCAATGCTCGTACAGGTACTTGGATTTGACGCAGAGGGCACATTGGTACAGTCCGTTTATTATACCGCAGATCAGACAAGCGCAAGCTTTATGCTGGAGAAGGACACATGGTTTACCGAGGATGTGAAAGATGTGCAGATCCGCTTTGCAACGATTTTGGAAAATGGACTTGCCGAGTGGACACAGCCACAGACCTTGACTACAAACGGAATATCGAAATAATAGAAAGACAGTAACAGATATATGCAGAGAAAAAGAACGTTTAGACAATTTCATAAAGAAGAAAATCGCGGTTTTGCGATGATCGTGGCGATTGTCGTCAGTATGGTTGTCGTTGTGTTCAGCCTATCGCTGTTGCTTGTAAGCTATGCATTGTTTTCGTCTTCCGTGCGCCGCGTGACACAGAACCAGTGCCGGGAGCTTTCGAAGACGATCAGCATTGAGATTGAAAAAGAATTGACGACACCGGCATATACAAGCTTTGATATGCAGAAGCAGGATCTGGATAACGGCAGGAATCTGTTGTGGCAGTATCTTCGTTATAACGTATGTCAGGGCAACTGGCCATATTTTGAATCGGAGAGCTCGACTGATCATGGGGAGAAAGCGGCGTACCGGTATTTTACCCTCGCAGCGACAGGCGGAGATACGACAAAATATGCAGCGATGGCGGATGATATTTCAGTCTGTATCTATTGGGAAAACGATGGCAGTTATCAGACATCAAAAAACGATATAGTGCTTTGTGTCAAAGTAACCTGTACAAAGGGTGACCAGACAGCATCCATGTTGTCAAAGTATAATCTGTCCTGTATGGATTATGAGGACGCAGAAATTGGCGTGGATACTGGAGATGATACGGTGAATCCATCGAAAAATGAAATTCAGACAAACGAGCATTGGAGCTGGAGTTTTCTGGAGCGTGAGTAACATGAAGAGAAGAAAAATCGTGCGACAAATGAATAATGCAGGTTCGACGATGGTGGAAGTAATCGTTGGTTTTGTGATTCTTGTTATGGTTCTGGCAGAATGTATGGTGCATCTGCTTGGCGTATCCGGAGAATTGGTCAAGAAAAGCAAGGATATGCAGGAGGAACAGCGTATCCTGAACGAAGAAATGTATCGGACGGATACCGTGTTTGAGACGTTAGCAGATACAGGCATCACACTGACGGTGGACACAACAAAGACAGATTCACAGAATATGCCACAGGCAACGAGCTTTGCGATAGAAGCAAATCTGCACCGCTATTATAGTGATCGTGCCGATCTGACGGTGTTCCGGGTGATCCATAAAAGTGAAGAAGCAGGAGAATAAGAGGAGCCAGTCATTGAAATGAAAAAACTGAAGCGGCTTTTTCGAAAATTTCATAATAAGAATCAGGGACTCACGCTGGTGGAAATGATCGTGACCTTTATGCTGATCGGGCTTTTTATGATTGCGGCGAGCAAGGTGATCGCGAATACGGTCAGTGTCTATTATGAGGCGAAGGGCACTGCAAATGGTATGCAGGTATCATCCATCATTGCTTCGAAGATCCGTGGTGAGATCGAGGGTGCGCGGAATGCGACAATCACAACAGAGGTAAAAAATGAGGATGGAACGACGAGCGAGGTCACATTGCCATATGTCATGCAGTTGTCGACAGATGCGACGCTCGGTGGACAGAATGAAACGACAGGGTATAATAAGATCGAGTTTACCGATGCGCAGGGCAGTCGTGTCTATATTGGCGTGAATAAAGAAGGATATCTCGTTGTGCATTATTATCCGGTGGTGATTGCGAGTGGGGAAGTGAAGGAAACTGACTGGGTATTTGACAAGAAGGCGTATATGGGGTATTCCATCAAGGAGTTGAAATTTACACAGCCGAAGGGAGATTATGCAGCCAACATTATTTATATGAGTCTGACACTGCATAGTTCACGATATGGCGATTTTACATACACGGAATATATTCAGTGTTATAATTTAGATGCGCAGTCCGACACACAGATCAACTGTAAAACAGAGTAAAAGGGGTAGAACATGAATTATTTTTTATATGCAATGATATACATAGTAGTATTTTTGATGGGAGTGACCGTGTTTTCATATCTGAATCTGGTCATTGAACGGCTTCCGAAGAAGGAGAAGCTGACGATCCGTCATTCCCACTGTAAGCAGTGCGACCACGAGCAGACATGGAAAGATGTCATTCCGATCTTTTCCCGGATTCGTTATCAGAACCGCTGCAGATATTGTGGTTCTGTATTGCCAATACGTCCGCTTATTATCGAGCTGGTCGGTGGTGCATTTGCAGTATTTTCTGTTGCAGTGTACGGGATTCGTTTATCTGCATTGCTGTTCTTCCTTGTAATCTGTGATCTGATGGTGATTACGATGATCGATGCGGATACACAGGAGATTCCACCACAGTTGAATGTGATTTTGCTGCTGCTTGGTATTCCTGCTATCTGGGTGTTGCCGGGACCAACGATCATAGAGCGTGTGATTGGACTGTTCGCGATCAGTGTGCCAATGTTTATTCTGATGTTATTTAACGGCTTTGGCGGCGGCGATGTGAAGATGATGTTTGCAGCCGGATTCCTGCTTGGATGGAAGGGTGTTGTAGCAGCCTTTTTCGTGGGAATTATCGTCGGTGGCGCGTATGCGATATATCTGCTTGTTAAAAAGAAAAAAGGCAGAAAAGAGCAGTTTGCATTTGGACCATTTCTGGCGTTTGGCGTGCTTGTATCGCTGACACAGAATCTGGGTGATTCCATGATTTCGATGTATATTGATTATGTGAAGAGCATGATGACAGCTACATATTAGGAGGCGCTATGGTTACTTATAAATACAGAGCGCAGGATGAAAACGGAAAGACGATTTCCGGTACGATGCAGGCAACCGATGAGCTTGATCTGCATGAGCGCTTAAAACAGGAAAAGAAATATTTGATACAGGCGAAGGCACAGGCGGATAAGGTCAACATCAAACGTCTGCGTTCTGATGTTGTCTCTGAGTTCGCGAAGAATATCGGTGAGCTGCTTGGCGCGGGCGTGACGCTCGTAAAGGCACTGCGAATCATATCCGAGGATGAGTCCATCAAGCCAAAGGAACGGGAGGTTTATACCGGACTGTTAAAACAGGTGCGTTCCGGTGTGCCACTTTCTGAGGCAATGTCTGCGAGTGGCGACGCATTTCCACCGCTCTTTATCAATATGATCAAGAGTGCAGAGAGCAGCGGAAGCATGGACAAGATCGCACTGCAGATGTCTGTGCATTATGAGAAGGAATATCGGCTGAACCAGAAGGTCAAAAGCTCAATGACTTATCCGAAGATCCTCTGTGTGTTGATCGTGGTAGTAGTTGCAATCATCATGGGCTATGTTATTCCACAGTTTAAGGATTTATTTTCCCAGATGGATGCGCTTCCAACCTCGACGACGATCCTGCTTGGCATCAGTAATTTTGTGAAAAATAAATGGTATGTCTTGATTTTGGCGGCGGTTGTGTTGTATATTTTCTTTCATGTGCTTTTTGCGATACCGGGTGTGCGGTATGCAAAGGACAAGTTAGAACTGAAGCTGCCGGTGATCGGGAAGCTGCGCCGTGTCATTTATACCGCACGGTTTGCTCGTACGTTGTCGAGCTTGTATTCGGCAGGTATTTCGATCATCAACTGTCTGCAGATTGCACGAAATACAATCGGCAATTCTTACATTGAAAAGCAGTTTGATCAGGTCATCGCGGATGTCCGTGGTGGTATGAATTTAAGTGAGAGTATAGATCGGGTAGATGGATTTACGAAGAAGCTTTCTTCGTCCATTTCAGTCGGTGAAGAGACGGGTGCGCTCGATACAATGCTTGTATCGATTGCGAGCCAGATGGAATATGATTCCGAGGTAGCGATGAATAAGCTGGTTTCTTATCTGGAGCCTGCGATGATCGTTGTGATGGCGGCAGTCGTCGGATTTGTTATTATTTCCGTAATCCAGCCGATTTACGGCTCGTATGCGACGATTGCAAATTCGTACTAAAAAAGAGAAAGCAAACCTATTACAGGAAGGAGAACATACATATGAGTACAGTCATTTATCTGGCAAACCAACAGATACAAGTGATCACCGGTACTCCCGGAAGTCGAAAGATTTCTGTCGCGGATTGCTATACGGAAGATGCGCCGGATGGCAGCATCATCAACGGTATGATTATGGATGCAGATGCGTTTGTGAGCTTCATGCAGAGCTTCTGGACGACACATAATCTGCCGACAAAGGATGTGATCTTAGTCATCAATTCGACCAAGTTTATTGGTAAGAATATTGAGATGCCTCTGCTCAATCCGAAGAAGACGGAAGAGTTTATCAACCGCGAGTTTACAGATATCAAACAGGGAGAGGATTATATCTGCGGATATTTTCCGATTGGGCAGAACAAGGCAACAAAGAAGATCTATGCCGAGATCATCACGACCGATTTCATCAAAGATTATGTGGACATCTTTACAGAGATCGGTGTCAAGCTCAAGGCGGTGTATTCCGGTGAGAGCAGTCTGATCCGTCTGACCGCATTGACAGCGGCACAGCAGTACAAGACATTCGTCCTGCAGATTGCAGACCGTATGACGATCACGACGATCCTCTGGGTAAATGGAGAGTTTTACTATTTCAACAGTGCCCGTTGCTTCCATGATCAGGGAACTGAGGACTACGCACAGGATATCGCACGTTCGGTCAGCCAGATCCGCCAGTTTATGCAGGCAAACCAGTTGGATTATCCGATTGAGGCAGTTTTACTTGCGGGTGTGAATCCACAGGATCTGCCATTATATCAGAATGCGATTTCGCAGCTTGATATTTACGCGCGTGTGGAGGTATTTACAGATACACATGTTGCAACCAATGGTCTGGATGTACAGGCGCATTTCCACCCGATCAGTGGTCTTGTTACGGGAAATGCCGGCAAACAGAATTTCTTAGACGGCTATCATGCCGGGAAAAAGAAGGAAACAGAAGGTGGCGGAGTCGGAAAGGGATTTCTTGCAATTCTGATCAGCCTTGCTGTAATGCTTGTGGGACTTGCAGTGTGTATCACCGTGCGCACACTTAAAAAACGGGAATTACAGGAGCTGAAGGAGTACAATGAGTCTCCGGCAACGATTATGGAGGTTGCACGGTATGATGTACTTTTGGAGCAAACATCCTATCTGAGCAATCAATACAATGCGATTGCAGGCGTGAATCAGAATCTATACACGTATCCGGTCTGCAACCGTGAGGTGATGAGTGTAGTCAATGATTGCGCGCAGGGGCTTGCAACCGTGACCTTTGATTCGTTTGATGCGGATCTGGGCGTGCTGACGATGACAGCGCGTGCCGATACGGTAGATAATATCAATAAATTCATCCGTAATCTGTGTGGCGTGGATATATTCAGCAATGTTGATTATACCGGATATTCGTATGTGGAATCTGATGAGCTGTGGGATATTCATGTAACCTGTACACTGGCGGAGTCTGCGGGCAGACACACCGATACGGATGCACAGCCTGCGACAACAGAAATAAATTTGCCGGATATCGGCGATGCAGAATAAGGAGGGAATCGTTATGAAGTTAGAAATGACACAAAAAGACAAAAACCTCCTGATCATGCTTTCCATATTCGTAATCGTTGTCTGCATTGGCTATTGGGGCATTTATCCGGTTGTAAAGGGTATCGTAAATACGAACAAAGAGATTACGACACAGAAGGAAACACAGGAACAAAATGAGCTGAAGTTGACGCAGGTGCCGATGATGGAGGCAGATAACGAGCGGTTTTCAAGCGAGATACAGGGAGTGCGTGAATCATTCTTCCCGATGATGGAAAGTGCAGAGATTGATAAGTATTTTACCGAGCTTGTGTTAGGGTATAACCTGTCAGCCTATGATCTGGCTATCCAGATGCCACAGGAAGAAACGTCTCTGGAGCCGTATGTATATTCGAAGCGCGCGGCAATGCTCGCAGCACAGGAGGAAACGGATACGACTGAAGCACCACAGGGCGCGAAAGCGGAACGCTCAGAGATTGAAGCGGCTGAGGAGAGCGGCGGTATGTCGACGGACAGCGAAACGAGTGCGCTTCCGGCATTTGATGATGAGGTAACAACAGGTATTTATAATGCGACAGTGACACTTCGTCTTGGCGGAAAAGAGAGTGATCTGCTTCAGCTGATCGAAGATCTCTCAAACAGCGATAAGAAAATCCGTGTGTGCAATTATTCATGGTCTGAGGAGCGGAGTATCACGAACCTGACCGAGGACGGTGAGTACGATATCAAGACTGAACGCGTTTTGACATTAACGCTGGAGATCTATATGTACAAGGAGGTGCCGGACGATGGAAATGCGCAGTAATAAAAATATCCGAATCGGAGATGTTTTGCAGGAACTTGGCTACATCAACGAAGATCAGATCAATCAGGCGGTTGCCTACCAGAAGGAAAACAAAGGTGTCCGTCTTGGTGCGGCATTGATCGCACTCGGCTTTATCACAGAGAAACAGATGTTAGAGGCGCTTGGAAAGCGTCTGAATTATGAGGTTGTCAATATCTCGGATTTGTCTGTGGACGTGAAGGCGGTGGAGATGATTCCACGTGTCCTTGCCGAGAAATATAACATGATGGGATACAAGGTAGAGGATACGATGTATTATCTCCTTGTGGACGATCCGCTGAATTTCTATGGAATTGAGGATATCCGCCAGATTGTTGGACGCGAAGTGCATATTTCCCTGTGTGAAAAGGCACCGCTGGAAAATTCGATTCAGTATTATTATTCCGAAGTGTCTGCACGACAGGCGGCACAGAAGGCGTCCGCGAACACAACGCAGACGAGCGAGGTGATGGAGATCAGCGTGGAGGATGGCGATGACGATACGCCAATCATCAACCTGTTCAACAGTTTGCTTGTCCGTGCTTATAACTCCAATGCATCCGATATCCATATCGA
>CAVKUW010000126.1:17532-31747 GCA_963659815.1 Butyricicoccaceae bacterium | reverse complement strand
GCGGGCTTTGTTTGAGGATGTAAATATAAAGTTTACAGAGGGAAACTGTTATGGCCTGATCGGTGCAAATGGCGCCGGTAAATCAACCTTCCTGAAGATTCTTTCCGGAGAACTCGAACCGACAAATGGCGAAGTTATCATGAACGATGGCGAGCGTCTGTCTGTCCTGCAGCAGGATCACTTCAAATACGACCAATATATGGTACTCGACACGGTTATTATGGGAAATAAACGCCTGTATGATATTATGAAAGAAAAGGACGCAATCTATGCGAAGGAAGACTTCACGGATGAAGATGGTATCCGTGCATCGGAGCTTGAAGCAGAGTTTGCAGAGATGGATGGCTGGAATGCAGAGAGTGATGCAGCAACCCTCCTGAATGGTCTTGGTGTTGATACTGATATTCATTATAAAATGATGAGCGAACTTGATGGCAATCTGAAGGTCAAGGTTCTTCTGGCACAGGCACTGTTTGGTAATCCGGATGTTTTGCTTCTGGATGAGCCGACGAACCATTTGGATCTCGATGCCATCGCGTGGCTCGAAGAGTTTTTGATCAATTTCGAGAATACGGTTATCGTTGTATCCCATGACCGTTATTTCCTGAACAAGGTATGTACCCATATCGCAGATATTGATTATGCGAAGATCCAGCTCTATGCCGGAAACTATGACTTTTGGTATGAGAGCAGTCAGCTGATGATCAAGCAGATGAAGGAAGCAAATAAGAAGAAGGAAGAAAAAATCAAGGAGTTGCAGGACTTTATTCAGCGTTTCTCTGCAAATGCTTCAAAGTCCAAGCAGGCGACTTCCAGAAAACGTGCGTTGGAGAAGATTCAGCTTGATGAGATTCGTCCATCCAGCCGTAAATATCCATATATTGATTTCCGTCCGAAGAGAGAGATTGGAAATGAGGTTCTTACTGTATCAAACATTTCCAAGACAATCGATGGTGTAAAGGTGCTTGACAATATTTCCTTCACAGTCGGACATGACGATAAGATTGCATTTGTCGGACCAAACACGATTGCAACGACAACACTGTTCCGTATCCTTGCCGGAGAAGAAGAGCCGGATGAGGGAAGCTACAAGTGGGGCGTTACAACGTCACAGGGATATTTTCCAAAAGACAATACGAAGGAATTTGATAATGATCTTGTAATCGCAGACTGGCTGGCACAGTATTCGGACGATAAGGACGCAACCTATGTGCGTGGCTTCCTTGGCAGAATGTTATTCGCCGGTGAAGATGGCGTGAAGAAGGTTAAGGTGCTTTCCGGTGGTGAGAAGGTGCGCTGCCTGTTGTCAAAGCTTATGATCATGGGTTCCAATGTATTGATTCTCGATGAGCCAACGAACCATCTGGATATGGAGAGTATTACAGCATTAAATAACGGACTGATCAAGTTCCCTGGCGTCTGTCTCTTTGCGTGTCAGGATCACCAGTTTGTGCAGACAACGGCGAACCGTATCATGGAGCTTACGAACACAGGACTGATCGATAAGCAGACAACCTACGACGAATACCTTGCAAACGATGAGCTTGCAAGAAAACGCCAGATCATGAACATGGCAAGTGATGATCAGGATTGATCGGAATAATGAAAACCGAATGATTTGAAAAGAATAAAAATGGACAGGCTTTTGGAGAAGCCTGTCCATTTTGCTAATAGCTTGTTTCTGTATCGATATCCAGATGCAGAATGAATTTCAACATCCGCTTTGCGTTGATGTAATTCCGCTCTGTGTTCCCTGGAAAACCTAAGTATACTTTGTCATAACCGAGGTTTAACCCTTTTGCGAAGTCTGTGTCACTGATATCAATGGCGAAAGGTACATTTACCCCATCGTTATCGTCTGCGGTACAGATCCGGGATTCCACTTCTGAATAAATTTCGGCTGGCAGATAGTTTCGCAAAGGATAGATGATTTCCTGCATTGCGCAGTATTCCAGTCCTTTTTCGTCCATGATCATAACATCATAAAAACCGTTAAAGCACAGCATTGGCAGTTCTGTATAGATCGATGCACTGGAGTTTTGCGAGTATTCTTCCAGATAGGTGTCTTTATCCAGATGTACTGTCACGTCGCTCTCCAACTGGTAAGCACCGTTCAGGTTGTAAAAGTCCAGATATTCATCGACGAAGGATGTGTCTACTGCAGAAGGTTCTGGTGAATTGACGATACAGTAGGACAAAGCAACCGGACGGCTCTTTTTATAGATTGTAACCGGGAGCGCAATGCAGATCGCAAGCAGGATTAGACCAAGGATGATCCTTCCCTTATAATAAGAGAGAATGTATCCGAATTTCTGTACTTTCGTCATGCTTTCCATGTGTTTTTTGATCCGTGCACGTTTGGCTCGCTGACGGTCGCGGAAACTTAAACTGTGTAATTCAAGGTTGTCCTCGGTATTGACTGTCGGTTTTACATCTTTTGATTTCTTATCGGTTTCTGTTGCTTCTGTACCTTCCGGTGCGGATTCATCTGACTGGGATTCGTTGATTCCTTCGACGACATCTGTGCTGACAGCTTCGGACTCATCGGCTGTTGATTTTGGTAGTTCCTGTGCACTCATGCTTGTTATTGTTCCCTGATAAAAGGGATTCCTCCTCTAAATAAAACTTTCTACTATATTAACATAGAAGCAGGACAGGAGGAAGTGCAAAATTGTGAAATAAATATCACACACCTGAAAACTATTTACTTTTCAAATAATCTACATTATTATATATAGGTATGCGAAATGCGACAAAATAAAGGAAAAGGGAATGGAAACGTGAAAAAAGAAGCAAATCCAAAAGGAAAAAAGAAGTTCATAGAATTTCTTCATAAGTTTTTCAAAATCTTTATTATTATATTTGGAGCCGCAATTGCGATCAACATCCTTGTGATTGGTGTGTTATTTTTGATCCACAAAAACAAGCTGGCGGATGAACGGGGGTATCTGAATCCACAGGGGCAGATGGTTGATGTCGGCGGACATTCTGTGCATGTGATTGTGGATGGCGATGAAAACGCAGATAAAACACTGGTTTTTATCCATAGCAATGGTATCACGGATGATTCGGTTGCGTTAGAACCGTTGTTTGGCAAGCTACAGGAGTATCGTCTAGTGTATATTGACCGGAGTGGATTTGGTTACAGTGATACGACAAAGACGGATAAAGATATTGAGAGTATTGTCACAGAGCTTCGGACGGCATTGGAGAAAGTGAATGTCAAAGGACCATATGTACTTGTGCCAAATGGCATTGCGGGACTGGAAGCAACCTATTGGGCAGATAAATATCCAGATGAGGTGGAATCAATCATTGGAATCAATATTTCAGTGGCGGATGATTTTGACGGTGTGACCGAAGAGCAGTACTGCGGATTCTTCAATTATTTGATGGTTAAATTTGCTGCGATTGGCGGACAGCGGTACGTTAAGAGCGTTTACCCGGATAATTTTGGTGCGGTATATACAGAAAAACAGATGATCGTGCGTAAGGCATTGATCTCAAAGAATTTCTATACCTCCGATATGTATGAGGAGGATTTGCAGGCGGTACACAATGCCGCGGTTGTGAAGGAACTGGGCTGGCCGGAGCAGACGCCGATGCTTGTGATTCTTGCCAATCCACTGATGGCACCGTATATCGAGGACGATTCGTCTGTACGGGAAGAGTATGAGGACGCTTTAAAGGAAGTCTATGGAACTGCAACGGATGCGAGTGCGGGTGATGCAGACGGCGTAGACTATGTCGGAGAATACAACGCGGACAAGAAAGCATAT
Source organism: Butyricicoccaceae bacterium (assembly GCA_963659815.1). Classification (GTDB taxonomy): domain Bacteria; phylum Bacillota; class Clostridia; order Lachnospirales; family Lachnospiraceae; genus Coprococcus_C. Next base: position 27,968 of record CAVKUW010000126.1, on the reverse strand, counting down.
TACAGTCAGTATAAGAATGTCCAGATAGAGGAGATGTCTGGCCCGTCGAGATTATACACTTATGATCCGGACGGAGTAGCAAAATTAATCAAAGCATACCTGAACGATTAGGCAGATTTTGACATATTTATTCCAAATTATAGTAATAATGCACAAAATCGTGAAGAAAAAGTGAAAAAGTACTTGCATACTTGGTAAATATGTCCTATAATTACCTTAGTCATGACGGAGTATGTTATGATATTTCACAATTAACTAAGGAACCGACAGTCTTAGACTGGAATAATAACAGGTTCAAACAAGTCTTATTTGACCGATATGTCGTAGGCTTCGTTTAAATTGCACATAGATAATACGAAATTTAGAAGGATTTATCTGTGGAATGTTCGGAGGAAGATATGATATGGAGGTTAAGACGACAAAAACACATTAAAGGAGGGTTTTTTTGTGAAGAAATTTAAAAAAGCAATGGCATTGTCATTGGCACTTGCAATGGGGCTTTCACTTGTAGCTTGTGGCGACAAGAAGGAAGAGACAACAACAGAGGCTACAACAGAGGCTACAACAACAGAGGCAGCCGCAACAGATGACGCTACAGCAGATGACGCATCAGCATCAAACGCAGAGGTAGCTCTTCCAATGCCTGCAGAAGACAGCGATCCAATCTATGTATACTCATGGAATACAGAGCTTGGTGACAGACTTCAGTATGTAAAGGACAAGTATCCTCAGTATGCTGATCTTATTCAGTATGAGAACCTTGGTCTTGGCGGAACATCTGATGAGTACAAGAGTGCTGTTGAGAACGCTATCGCTAACGGCGGAGACAAGGTACCTTCAATCATCGCTTGTGATGATGATGTAGCTCTGTACTTCCTGAGCTCAGATGCTATCGTTCCTGTTGAGGATCTTGGTATCACAGCTGATATGTACAGCAACGCTTACCAGTATACAGTTGACTATGCTACAATCGATGGCGAGCTCAAGGGTATGTGCTGGCAGGCAACACCTGGATGTTTCATCTACAGAACAGATATCGCTGAGGAAGTTCTCGGAACATCTGATCCAGATAAGGTTCAGGAGTATGTAAAGGATTGGGATACATTCCTTGACACAGCTGAGACAATGAAGCAGGCTGGTTACAAGATGCTTTCTGGTTCGGCAGACGCTAAGAAGCCTATCATCGATCAGAGAACATCTGCATGGGTAGAGAACGACACAGTTAACATCGACCCAGTTATCACAGAGTATCTTGAGTTCGCTAAGAAACTTTATGATGGTGAGTACACAAACAACAATGGTCAGTGGACAGATGGCTGGAACACAGACTTTACAGCTGATGTATTTGGTTACTTCGGATGTACATGGTTCGTTTACTGGTCAATCAACGATGAGGAAGGTTCTGATACATACGGAAAGAGAAATATGTGTCAGGGTCCTACAACATATCACTGGGGTGGTACATACCTTGGTGTAACAGATCAGTGTCCTAACAAGGAACTTGCTGCACTTGTTCTTTACACACTTTGCTGTGATACAGACACAATGTACAAGCTCTCTGATGAGACTCTTGACTTCGTAAACAACAAGGCTGCTGTAGCTAAGCTTATCGCTGATGGTAAGGGTGAGTCTCCGGTTCTTGGTGGTGCTAACCCACTTCAGACATGGGCTGACAATGCAGAGAAGATCAACCTTCAGTACGCAACAGAGTACGATTCAACATTCAATGGTTACCTTGACAATGCTTCAGAGGCATACAATTCAGGCGAGCTTAAGACTGTTGATGACGCTGTAGCTAAGATTAAGGAACTTATCAAGGATGGTTACCAGAACCTTACAGTAGAGTAATTTACTGGCAACGATATTTGATATGAATTTATGGTTATGCACCGGGTTCGCCCGGTGCATAATTTGAAAAAACATACCGCTGTTAGGCATTTTATAGAGGACATACCGCGGAATATCTTCTATAAAATGTCTAACGGGGGACGCGAAAAAATATGTTAAAATTTATGAAAAGGTTGGGGAAGTGAAATCATGAAGAAAAAGACAGTTGAATATGGTAAGTATGGATACTTCTTCGTACTTCCATTCTTCTTAGTATTTTTTGTATTCCAGCTGTACCCGTTGATTTATACTTTCTATCTCAGTTTCGTTGAGTATTACCAGATCAAACTTGGAAAATTCCAGGGTCCAAACTTTAATGGACTTAAGAACTACATCATGGTTTTGGCAACGACAGAAGGTAAAGGTAGTGATCTGAAGGTTGTTTCATGGTTCGATACCATGACAGTTAAGTCAATCGGCAACACATTGAAGATCTGGATTCTGAACTTTATTCCACAGATTCTTCTTGCATTGCTTTTGGCTTCTTGGTTTACAGATACAGTTGTAAAGTTAAAAGGACAGGGCGCATTCAAGATCATGATGTTCATGCCGAACATCATTACAGCATCTTCCATCGCCGTATTGTTCTACAGTTTGTTTAATGCAAACGGACCTATCACTATGATGCTTAGAAATGCACATATTATCGGACAGAAGTACGACTTCATGGAGAAGCCGGGCGGAACAATTGGTCTGATTGCATTCATGCAGTTCTGGATGTGGTATGGTAACTCAATGATCGTCCTCATTGCAGGTATTTTGGGTATTAGTCCATCCCTTTACGAAGCAGCCATGGTAGATGGTGCAAACAGCAAGCAGCAGTTCTTTAAGATTACATTGCCACTGTTGAAGCCGATTATCCAGTACAACCTGGTAACATCCGCTATCGGTGGTCTGCAGATGTATGATATTCCATCTCTGTTCAACGTTGACCAGTCCTTCAATGGTAAGCCAAACTTTGCATCAGAGACAATTACAATGTGGATCAAGTCTCTTGGATTTACATCTAAGGACTATGGTAAGGCAGCAGCTTCATCTATCGTTCTGTTCATTGTAACATTAGTAATCAGTATCATCTTCTTCGCTGTCACAAAGGATAGACAGCCGAAGCAGAAGCATGCTGTAATTCGATAAGGGGGTGTACGAATAATGGCTAAAAGCGCAGAAGTTGAGGCAAGTTACTCAGGACGTATTCGTGCAACGAAGATATTTAGAACAATTATTTGTATTTTGTTGTGTATCGTCAGTATCTTTCCATTTTACTTGATGATCATTAACTCAACATTGGATTCAAATACAATCAAAACTGGTGTACATCTGCTTCCTGGTTCGTTCAAGCAGTTGGGATTAAACTTCACAAACTTGATGAAGAAGGCAGAAGGTGTTGGTACATCACTTTGGGGCGCTATGCTTCACAGTGCAATTATCTCTGTACCAGCTACTATCCTCACAGTTTACTGTTCTACATTGACAGCTTATGGTCTTACAGTATATAACTTTAAGCTGAAGAATGCGGCTCATACATTTATTATGGCTATCATGATGATTCCTGCACAGGTATCTATCATCGGTTTCATGCAGTTCATGATGAAGATCAATCTGTATGATTCTTACTGGCCACTGATTCTTCCAGCTGCAGCTTCACCGTCTACATACTACTTCATGAAGCAGTATATGGCAACTGGTCTTTCAATTGAGATTATTGAGGCAGCCAGAATCGATGGTTCCAGCGAGTTCTCTACATTTAATAAGATTGCATTACCTTTGATGAAGCCGGCTATGGCTACACAGGCGATTTTCGCATTCATCACTTCATGGAACAACTTGTATACACCTTCTATGATGTTGACAGATACAGCAAAGAAGACATTACCTATGTTCATCATGGCACTTCGTTCAGAGCAGTTCAGACAGGACTATGGTGTTATCTACCTTGGTTTGTTCCTGACAGTATTGCCTATCTTCATTGTATACTTCACATTGTCAAAGTACATCATTGCCGGTGTTGCTCTTGGTGGTGTAAAGGAATAATTGCAAAGATTCAAAAAGGATCGCGAAAGCGGTCCTTTTTCTTTTGCTTATTTAGAGATATACTATAAAATAAATACCCGAATTGTGTGTATTTCCTGTGAAAATGGTTGACGGAAAATAAAAACAAAAGTACAATAGATGTGCACATGAAATACAGGGTTGGAGGACCAAGATGAAAAAAGCAAAGAAACAGTTTAGAAAAAAATTAATTGCTGCAACACTTTTGATGAGTATGGCAGCAACTGCATTGACGGGATGTACTAATGGACTTAGCAGTTCGAAGAAGACAGATTCCAATGTAGGAACCATGACACAGGAGGAGGCTTCTTCTACGAAGGCGATGGTGATTGGTGACTATGATATTTATATGGACGAGCTTCTGGTATATGCAATCCAGGCGCTTGTAACAGATGGCGGAACAGAGGCGGCAGTGAAAGCGAATCCGGATACATATAAGGAAAAGACCTTGTCACTCATTCGTACAACCAAAATATTATATGATGTTACACAGCATAATGATGTGACGCTAGATGACAGTGATATGGAGACAACGAATAATACGATTAACAACTTCCTTAATTCAATGCCAGATGGACTTCTGGAGAAGTATGGTATCTCAGAGGATGTTGTCCGCAAGGTGTTTACAGAGCAGACGTATGTGTCAAAATTTGAGAACGATATCAAAAATGACATGGGTAAAACGGTACAGTCAGATGTGGAAGAAAAGGTGAAGGATTATAACTTTACAGTTTTTGATTATATCCTGTTCCCGACGGTAGAGACAACGGAAGATGATGTTCCTGCTACAAACACAGATGGAACCTACAAGTATGTGGATGAGGATGCCAAGAAGCAGGCAAAGGAGAACGCGGAAGCGCTGCTTGAGGAATTGAAGGCTGACGGTGATGCAGCTACACTTGCTGCAAAATATGGTGTATCGAATTACTATTTTGAAAGAAGCGGCTATGTTGGAAGCTTTACGGATAGTGTGAATAAGGCAATTGAGAACATGAAGGCAGGCGACTGCTCGGATGTATTAGAGGAAGAACTTGGATATGCAGTGATTCATATGCAGACAGATCATGACGAGGATCTGTTGAAGAATTATGCATATGCGGTTGCCAGCGATACAGTTGATGATCAGTTTAGCGATCTGGAGACACAGTGGCTCAGTACAATCGAAGTTGATACAGAGAAGGATATGGAAGGTACTGTCTGGGCAGATTATGATCTGACTGGTCTGGCACAGTCGTTGGCAGATGGTGGCTTGTTAAGTGGATCATCATCTACATCAAGTACCGGATCGAACTAAATAGGGATTTATTCCAAGGTGCAAATACGAAACAGTTTATAATAGACTGTTTCGTATTTTTTTTGTAAAAAAATAAAGGGAAAATGAGAAAAGTGTGGAATATATTATGTAGGTGAGTTTTGGCATGAATGAAGGGGAAAAAGATTGACAATTCGAGAAGAATTAGAAAAAAGAGAACATCAAATCTACCGTACATGTGCCTGCTTTGCGGATCAGACAAAGGGACGGGTACGGCAGGAAGAAAAATGTGATTTGCGTACAGAGTTTCAGCGGGATCGGGATCGGATTTTGCATTCTAAGTCATTTCGTCGGATGAAACATAAGACGCAGGTCTTTTTGTCGCCGGGTGGAGATCATTACCGAACCAGACTGACGCATACGTTGGAAGTAGCGCAGATTGGACGGACGATTGCCAGATCGTTGTATTTGAACGAAGATCTGGTTGAAGCAATTGCTCTGGGACATGATCTTGGTCATACGCCGTTTGGACATGTTGGAGAACGCGCGCTATCCAAGTATACATCCAAGCCGTTCTGTCACAATGAGCAAAGCATCCGGGTGGTGGAGCATCTGGAGAAAAATGGAGCAGGACTGAATCTGACATGGGAAGTGCGGGATGGTATTTTGAATCACCGGAGTGCCTGTGAACCAGCGACGCTCGAAGGAAAGATTGTCCGGCTGTCGGACAAAATCGCATATGTCAATCATGATATTGATGATGGTATCCGGGCCGGTATATTGACAGAAGAGATGCTGCCGGTAGAATGCACAAACCTTTTAGGACATAGTACACGTGACCGGATCAATACGCTGATTCACACGGTTGTGAAGGCAAGCAGTGATGTTGAAGATGTGGTTTTGCCAGAAGAATATCAGCAGGTATTTCAGGAATTACGCAAATTCATGTTTCAGGATTTGTATACCAATCCGGTCGCGAAAAGCGAGGAAGTGAAAGCGGAACGACTGATTGGGATGCTGTACGAAGAGTTTATGGAGCATGAAGAGTGGCTTCCAGAGGAATATCAGAGATTTATTGAACAGGGAGAAACGAAGGAAACGGTGATCTGTGATTATATAGCAGGTATGACAGATAATTATGCGATTGATACGGCGAAGAAGATATTTATTCCGAAATCGTGGAGCAAGGAATAACTGTAGAAACGCGGAATCAGAGTCGATATGAATAGAGGAAGACAGTTGTATTATTCAGAAGATGTAATTGAAGAGGTTCGGAGCTGCAACGATATTGTGGATGTGATTGGCGGATATGTCACCTTGAAACGCCGGGGGAATTCCTATATGGCATGCTGTCCGTTTCATCATGAGAAAACGCCGTCCTTCCATGTAAACCGGGATAAGCAGATGTATCATTGCTTTGGATGCGGTGTCGGAGGAAATGTAATCACGTTTGTGATGGAATATGAGAACTTCTCGTTTCCGGAAGCGCTTAAGATGTTGGCAGAACGTGCAGGCGTCAACTTACCGGAACAGAATTTCTCCAAGGAGCAGCGACAAAGAGAAAATTATAAAACGGTTTTAAAAGATATGAACCGGACGGCTGCGATTTATTTTAACTATTTACTGACTGCAACTCCAGCCGGTAAACGTGCGCTGGAATACTATCATGACCGCGGATTCTCGGACGATACGATTCAGCGGTTTGGACTTGGTTATGCGAATGTTTATGAGAACGATCTATATCAGTATTTGAAGAAACAGGGTTATACGGATGCACAGATGAAGGATTCAGGTCTGGTGCGCATTGATGAACGCCGGGGCGGACAGGATATGTTCTGGAACCGGGCGATGGTGCCGATCATGGATAATAATGGGAAGGTTGTCGGCTTTGGTGGACGTGTGTTAGGTGATGGATTACCGAAATACATCAATACAAAAGAGACAGCGGTTTTCGATAAAAGCCACACGCTGTTTGCAATGAATATTGCGCGCAGATCCAAACGACGTGGAATTATCTTGTGTGAGGGATATATGGATGTTATAGCGATGCATCAGGCGGGCTTTGACAATGCGGTGGCATCCCTTGGCACGGCGCTTACGATGGGACATGCAACGATCGTAAAACGGTACACGGATGAAGTATATCTGGCGTATGATAGCGACGGGGCAGGAAGAAAAGCAACGATGAAGGCAATCGGTATTATGCGGGAAGTTGGGATCTCTACCAGAGTGATCGACCTGAAACCGTATAAAGATCCGGATGAGTTCATACATAATCTTGGAAAGGATGCGTTTGAGGAACGGATTGCCAATGCGGTAACAGGAATCGTGTTTGAGATAGATGGCATCGCACAGGGATATAATCTGAGAGATCCAGAGGAGAAGATTCGCTTTGCGAAGGAAGCTGCGAAACGTCTGTCGGCGTTGGATGAACCGGTTGTACGGCACAGTTATATTGAAGCAGTTGCCGAGAAATATAATATGGATGCATCAGACTTGAAAGCGATGGTAACGCGGTATGGAACGATTGGACTGCAGGCACAGACAGACGATGCAGAAATGGTTACCCGGCCAGTGGTGGCAACGCCACCGCCAGAGGGAAACAGGAATGCAAGAGATGAAGCGGCTGACCGGGAGACACAGCCACAACGGCTGTTGCTCACATGGATGGTTGGAAAGCCAGAACTGTTCCAGCAACTTGAAGGAATCCTGTCAGAAGATGACTTCGTTGACGAAGATTATCATACGGTGGCGAAAAGGTTGTTTGACCAGTACCGCGAGACAGGAACGGTAAATCCGGCAGCAATCGTAAATTTGTTTGAGGATATAGAGAAACAACGGCTGGTTGCAAAGATTTTGCAGACAGAGTTGAATGTGGAGATCACTGAGGATGAAAAGGAGCGTGTCATCAACGATCTGGTAAGGAAGGTCAAGGTGGCGCGGATTGATTACGAGCTTGCACATATTACGGACAATCCGGAGAAATTGCCGGAGGTGATCGCGGAGAAGGCAAGACTCACGAAATTGCATATTTCGTTAAAGAATGGATAGAATATAATCACAATGGAAGGATGGAACCTAAAATGGCAAAGAAAGTAACAGATAAGGACACAAAGCAGACAACAAAGGCGACAAGTGAGAACATCATGAATTCAGACCAGATGAAAGAGCATCTGGATAATCTTGTCGATATGGCGAAGAAAAATGACAATACTCTGATCGACACAGAGATCGTCAACTATTTTGTTGGAAAGCCGGATATTGAGCTGAACACAGATATGATGACGAAGATCTTCGATTATCTGGATGAACATCATGTCGCTGTTTTGTCAGAGACAGAAGAGGACGATGAGATTCTGGATGACATGATTCTGGAGGATGCAGAAGATGCAGATATCGATATTGAGAAGATTGATCTGTCTGTACCAGATGGTGTCAGCATTGAAGATCCGGTTCGTATGTATCTGAAGGAGATTGGTAAGGTGCCATTGCTGACTGCAGAGGAAGAGATTGAGCTGGCAAAGCGGATGGAAGCTGGCGATGAAAAGGCAAAGCAGAAGCTGGCAGAGGCAAACCTCAGACTGGTTGTCAGCATTGCGAAACGTTATGTTGGTCGTGGCATGCTGTTTCTGGATCTGATTCAGGAGGGTAACCTTGGTCTAATCAAGGCAGTTGAGAAGTTTGATTATGAAAAAGGATATAAGTTCAGTACGTATGCAACATGGTGGATTCGTCAGGCAATCACAAGAGCGATTGCAGACCAGGCAAGAACCATCCGTATTCCGGTGCATATGGTTGAGACAATCAATAAGCTGATCCGTGAGTCCAGACAGCTTTTACAGGAGCTTGGAAGAGAGCCACTGCCAGAGGAAATCGCAGAGCGTATGGGAATTTCTGTAGAACGTGTACGGGAGATCTTAAAGATCTCGCAGGAACCGGTATCTCTGGAAACTCCAATTGGAGAAGAGGAAGACAGCCATCTGGGCGATTTTATTCAGGATCAGAATGTACCAGTACCAGCAGAGGCGGCAGCGAGCAACTTACTGCGTGACCAGTTAAATGAGGTGCTTGATACACTGACAGAGCGTGAGCAGAAGGTATTGCGTCTCCGTTTCGGTATGGATGATGGACGTGCAAGAACACTGGAGGAAGTTGGAAAGGAATTCCAGGTTACAAGAGAGCGTATCCGTCAGATTGAGGCAAAGGCGCTTCGTCGATTGAGACATCCTAGTAAGAGTAGAAAATTGAAGGATTATCTGGATGCCAATGACTAATATGCAGAATCAGGATAAGAAAATACCATTGTCAAACCGTATGCGGTCGATTCTTGCCATGCTTCAGCGGGAAAGCTTGTCTCATGGGAAGATACCATGTGTGGCGGATATTGGTTGTGATCATGCGTTTGTATCAATGGCGTGTGTAAGAGATGGTTTGGCAGAGCATGTCATAGCGATGGATGTCCGGAAAGGACCGCTTTCCATTGCGCAGACACATATTCGGGAATATGGATTTGAAAAAAGTGTAGAAACAAGATTATCCAATGGATTTGAAGCTATGGAACCGGGTGAGGCAACGTGGGCGGTACTCGCCGGAATGGGCGGAGAACTCATGAAAAACATTTTGCAAGACGGGAAATCACATCTGGATGCGGGAATTGGATTGATTCTGCAGCCACAGTCAGAGTTGCAGATGGTCAGAATGTATCTGCAAAAGGAACAGTACATAATTATAGATGAGGATTTTTTGCAGGAAGATGGCAAGTTTTACACAATAATTAAAGCAATAAAAAACATGGATGCGAAGATGCCGCCACAGATGGATGACGTGGAGCTGAAGTATGGTCCTGTGCTGCTTCGGAAGGAAAATCGAGTTTTTCAGGAATATTTAATAGAAGAACAGCATAAAATGCAGGAATTGCAGAAACGACTATCCATGCAGGATACGGCGTCCGCAAAACGCAGGCTGGAGGAACTGGAAGGGGAACTTTCGCTGCTTGCGCAGGCGATAGCGTGGAACCATGGATGAGATGTGAGGTGATACAATGCGGTGTGAAGAGATAATCCAGTTACTGGAGAAAAAAGCTCCTGTCGAATATGCGATGGATTGGGATCATGTAGGATTACTGGTAGGTAGACGGGACAAAGAAGTTCATAAGCTGATGCTGGTTGTAGATGTGACAGAGCAGATTGTGGATGCCGCGGTGACGCAGAAGGTAGATATGATTGTATCCCATCATCCGATGATCTTT
>CAVKUW010000126.1:0-17489 GCA_963659815.1 Butyricicoccaceae bacterium | reverse complement strand
CGCGTGAATGATGAGACTGTGCTGGGACGGAAGATCTTGAAGCTGGTGGAACATGGGATTGCCTGCTATGCGATGCATACGAATTTTGATACGATCGGCGGCATGGCGAAGGAAGCGGCAGCAATGCTTGGACTTCAGAACATGGAAGTGCTGGAGGAGACAAAGGATGGAGAGGGAATCGGCGAGGTCGGATATCTTCCGACGGCGGTAACCGTAACAGCGCTTGCAGATCTGATCAAAGAAAAATTTGGTTTGAAAAATGTGATATTATATGGAAATTCAGATGATACAATAGAGAAAGTGGCAATCTGCCCGGGCTCTGGGAAGAGTGTAATCACAGAAGCAGTACAGAAAAAGGCAGACTGCCTGATTACAGGAGACATCGGACATCATGAAGGGATTGATGCGAATGAGATGGGACTTACGATTCTGGATGCGTCCCATTATGGATTGGAACATATATTTATGCATATCATGTATGAATATCTGAGGGGATATTGTATGGATGTTGAAATTGGAATTGCTGATGTTGGGGTACCATTTTCAATTTTGTAGGTGTGTGTGAAAGGAGTGGGTGTTATGGAAAAAATCAAGGTTACGATGGACGGAAAAGTGTATGAGGTGGATAAGTTTTCGGCAATCACGGAATTTGTGCACGCACATATGCAGGAGGATAAGCAAAAGTATGTACTTGCATTCTGCAATCGCAAGCTTTGCGAACTTGGAAAGCTGTTAGACCGCGATGTGGAGCTGAAGCTTGTAGAGAAGACTTCTGTGATTGGTATGGATACGTATAAGCGAAGCCTGACATTCCTTATGGTAAAAGCGTTTTCCGATGTGATGGGAAGCGGTTACAGTGTCAAGGTAATGTATTCGCTTGGCAAGGGTTATTATTGCAGATTGTTGAAGAATTTCCGTGAGGGCGATCACATGGTATCAGAAGAGGTTCCAGTGACAAAGGATATTTTATTCCGGGTGAAAAACCGTATGAATGAGCTGGTTCGTAAGGATATCGCGATCATCAAGGAATCCGTTTCCACGGAGGAAGCGGTACAGCGGTTTGCAAAACAGGGACGTTTTGATAAGGAACGTTTATTCCGATACAGACGTGTGTCTAAGGCAAACCTGTATAGTATTGAAGATTATGAGGATTATTTTTATGGATATATGGTACCGTCAACCGGTTATATAACCTGTTATGATCTTGTTCCATATGATACGGGATTTATGCTGATGGCACCAACACGGGAAGAGCCGGAAATTATACCGGAGTTTGAAGCACAGGAGAAATTATTCTCTGTATTGAAGACGTCGGATGACTGGAGCCAGACGCTGGATGTCAGCAACGTAGGACAGTTGAACGAATGTATTACAAAGGGCGATATCCGGGAGCTGATGCTTGTCCATGAGGCATTGCAGGAAAAACAGATTGCGCAGATTGCAGATATGATTCGCACAGGGGAAAAGAAGATCGTTTTGATCGCTGGACCAAGTTCTTCCGGAAAGACGACATTTTCTCATCGTCTGAGTGTCCAGCTTCGTGCACATGGATTACGACCATATCCACTTGCGCTCGATAATTATTTTGTTGACCGGGAGCATACGCCGAAGGATGAGAACGGAAATTATGATTTTGAGTGTATTGAGGCGATGGATCTTGATCTGTTCCACTCTGATATGAAGAAGCTGCTTTCGGGTGAAGAGATTCCGATTCCGACCTTCAACTTTACGCAGGGAAGAAAAGAATATAAAGGTAAGAAGTTAAAGTTAAATGCTGGTGATGTACTGGTGGCAGAAGGCATTCATGCATTAAATCCGCTGATGACAGAGGGACTTTCGGATGATAGCAAATTCAAGATTTACATCAGTGCCCTGACACAGATTAACATTGACGACCATAACCGGATACCTACGACAGATGGAAGATTGATCCGACGGATCGTGCGGGATGCGCGTACGAGAGGCAATGATGCGCGCGAGACGATCGCGATGTGGCCATCGGTGCGACGTGGCGAAGAAAAATATATCTTCCCATATCAGGAGGAAGCAGATGTGATGTTTAATTCTGCACTGATCTACGAGCTGAGTGTGATCAAGCAGTATGCGGAGCCACTTTTGTTCTCAGTACCAAAGGAATGCGATGAATATTATGAGGCAAAACGCTTGCTTAAGTTCTTGGATTATTTCCTTGGAATGGAAGTGACGAATATTCCGACGAATTCGATTTTACGGGAATTTGTTGGTGGTGGCTGCTTCGATGTGTAAGCAGGAAGAAAAATTAAAAAGCGTAAGCCAGACGATAAGCCGGGTTATGTCGAGAGTGATTATCTATCTAGGCCTTACGTTACCGTAAGGCTCAAGCAACCTACCTGAAAACACAGCGGGCAGCTGTATGGTTTTCTGTTTGGTCTTGCTCCGGATGGGGTTTACAGAGCCTGCCCTGTTACCAGAACAGCGGTGAGCTCTTACCTCGCCTTTCCACCCTTACCTCGTATCCGAAGACAGAGGCGGTTTATTTCTGTTGCACTGGCCTGGGAGTCACCTCCACCGGACGTTATCCGGCATCCTGCCCTATGGAGCCCGGACTTTCCTCACCTGCCGATGTGGCAGCCGCAATCACTTATCTGACTTACGCAGTGATTAGAGTACCATAACTTGAATATAGATTCAAGCAAAAATAAAATATTAGGAGGACGAAACGATGGAATTATTAGAAGGATTAAAGACAAGAAGAAGTGTGAGGCGGTATACAGATGAGCTGATCAGCCATGAACTGTTCGAAGAAATCATTGACACGGCGAAGATGGCTCCGACATGGAAGAATACACAGACACTTCGATACATATTGATTCAGAATGAAGAAATCATAAAGAAGATCTGTGACAACTGTCTGCTTGGATTTGAGCACAATGCAAAAACATTGTCCAAGTGTAAAAATCTGGTTGTGCTGACACAGGTCAATGGCAGATGCGGATATGAGAAGGATGGAAGCTTCTCCACAAGCAAGGGCGCTGGATGGGAGATGTTTGACGCAGGCATTGCGGCAATGACATTCAGTCTGGCTGCTTATGATAAGGGCGTTGGAAGCTGCATCATGGGTGTATTTGATGATGCAAAGGTTGCAGAAGTGATCGGACTGGAAGAAGGAAAGACGGTAGCAGCCCTGATCCCAATCGGATTCCCGAAATTTACGCCGGATGCCACACCAAGAAAAGAAACGGCAGATTTGATCAGTTATATAGATTAGTAATGATAATGTGAGTTTTAGATATGATTTTAAAGATAGCAGTATGTGACGACAATGATAAGGATATAGAGATCATAAACCGGGAACTCCTGCTGCTGGAAGAAAAAGCAAGGGAGAAGGGATGTACCTATCAGATTCAGGCATTTAAAAGCGGAAATGATATCGTGAAGAATTTTGAACTTGTGCAGGACATGCACATTTTGTTTCTGGATATTGATATGCCGGGAATTGATGGGATGGAGATTGCGAGGCGGCTGGAACAAACAGAACGCCGGGTAAAAGTGATCTTCGTGACAAACCATGCAGATATGGTGTTTAACGCGATTCATTACAGACCATTTCGGTTTATTCGGAAGGAGCGCCTTCATATAGAATTAGAGGAGGCACTTCTTTGTGCAATTGAAGAGATTCGGGAAGAATCCCTGTACGGAGAGATATTTATAGAAAAAGATGAAGCAGAGATCCGAATCAGCGATATTACATACATGGAAAGCCAGCGACATTATGTAACCGTACATTTCCGTAGAAAAGATGACCAGATCATCCGCGCGAAAATCTCAGACTTTTGTGAACGGCTGGAGCGTTATGGATTTGTGCGCACACATGTTGGGTATATCGTGAACATCCGTGACATCTATTCAATCAATACGAAGCGGGTATTGCTGGATGACCGGACGCCAATCCCGGTTAGCAGAAAATATACAGAGCATGTAAGGGAGATGCATGCGAGGTATGTGAGGAAGATGTACCATGCAATTTCTTAAAAAGCTGGTTGTTGTGCTGGCGTGCGCTTTGACGCTCGGATTGGCATGCTTGCTGGCACTTCTGATCCGGAATCCTGAGATGGAAGAGCATGAACATACATGGATTATTATCTTCTTAGTTGTGTTGCTGCTTGCAGGAATTTTGATCGCGAGCTGTCTGTATGCGATTTTTAAATCGCAGCATTATACAGAGGAAAATGAAATCCTGAACAAACAGCTTGACCATGAAGGGACGATGTATTCGAAAACGAGTGAGCTGTATGAACGGACGAGACGGTTGAACCATGATTTGAAGTCTTATCTGTTGATCATTTTAGGGTATCTTGAAAACGCAGAATATGAGCAGGCAAGGCTGCATCTGGTAGAGATTTTGGACCGTCAATTAAAGATGGATCTGATTCATTATGAATCGAGCGGAGAGATCAATGCTGTGCTGAATGACAAGCTGAGTTATGCGGAGCAGCATGCAGTCACACTTGATATGCATATCAGCGGAGAGGTGCCACAGGAAAATAGTATGAATGTGGCAATCCTGTTATCCAATTTGCTGGACAATGCGATGGAAGCTGCAGAGAAGGCGGAGCTGCGCAAGGTGCAGCTTGAGATGTATGAAGAAAAGGGCATGTATTATATTGATATCGCCAATACGGTAGATGTAGCTGTGTTGCATCGCAATCCCAAACTGCAATCTACAAAGAAAGATAAACAGCAGCATGGGATTGGACTGAAAAGTGTTCGGCATATTGTAAAGCAGTTGGAAGGCAGCTTGCAGATGTTTGAAGCGGATGCCGTATTTCATTCCTGTGTCTCATTTCCGATACAAAAGGGTTGAAATATAAAATAAAAGCTTGTATATTAAAATGAGTTTTGCAAAAGACGCAATGAAATATAGAAGAAAGTAGACAAAAACAATGATAGAAAAAGGAAGAACAGATCAGATTATAGAACAGTTGATCGACAGTGTCGAGAATGGACAAAATGTTCCGTTTGCGGCAGGCAAGGTATCAGTTAACAAAGAAGAAACAACACGATTGCTGCGGGAATTGGAAAATATCGTACAGGGTGAGTTGAAAATTTACCGTGAGGTTAATGACCGGAAGGGAAAAATCTTAACGGAGGCAAAGAAAGAGGCGGAGGAAATTCTGACGCAGGCGGAACAGAGCGCAAGCCGCATCCGTGTAACAAAACGGATGTCCACGCTTCCTGCTTTTCGTCCGGGAGATCTGGAACCAGAGGATCGGGAAGCACTGCGGACTGCTGGAGATATCTATGCGGCATCTTTGATTTATACAGATGAGATGCTTACAGAGGTCAATGACCTGTTGGCGGATTCGTATGATCTGGTAAAACAGCAATATGCAAAGATGGTAGAGACGCTGGAGGAAAAGACGCGGATCGTAGCAGAAAATAAGGCAGAACTGATGGGTAATCTCAAGGAACTCAGTAAGGAAGAACGCTATGCACAGATTCTGGAGCTTGGACAGCTTCTTTCCAATGAGTTATACGATGAGAAGAACAAGGTAAAGCTTGCTGCAGCGAAAAAGAAGCCTGTGAAACTGGAATATGAAGATGAAACAGGAAAAGAAGAAAAGGAACAGAAGTCATGACAAGATATCCATATTATGAAAGAATGATTCATTATTACGAGACAGACCGGATGGGCGTGGTACATCATTCGAACTATGCGCGGATTCTGGAAGACTGCCGGATTGATATGATGGCATATTACGGACTGCCATATGCGGAACTGGAACGCATGGGGTATATGATCCCCGTGCTGGAGTTATCCGAGAAATTCACGGAGAGTCTGAAATTTGGAGAAGTGGTAAAGGTCGTACCAGACATTTATAAGGTCAGTGCATATAAGTTTTATATCAGCTATAAAATCTATGATGCAGAGATGAAGACGGTCAAGCATACGGCAACGACAGCACATTGCTTTTTGAACAATGATTTCAAACCGGTGAGTCTAAAAAAAGAAGCACCGGAATTATATGATAAGCTGTTGTTGATGACAAATCCGGAAGCATACTAAGAGATACAAAAGGAGAAGGATATGATACAGGAAAAGGAACATAATGGTGTCGTATTTTCGTGCGAGGTATTTCCACCGAAGCGGGATGACGATATCTATCAGATTTATAAGACATTGGATGAGATTAAGACATTGAAACCGGATTTTATTAGTGTGACCTATGGCGCCGGCGGCAGTAACAGCAAGAAAACGGCGACGATTGCGGCATATATTCAGAATATCTGTGATGTAGAAGCGCTTGCCCATATGACAGCAGTAGGCATGGACGAGACAAGCCTGCGTGCATTGCTGTTCGAGTTAAAGAAGAAGGGCGTGGAGAACATCCTTGCATTGCGTGGCGATAAACCACGTTCCATGCTGCAGGAGGAGTTCGACCAGCGTTATTTTAAATATGCAACCGATCTGATCCCGGAAATCAAGAAAAATGGAGATTTCTTTATCGCAGGTGCCTGCTATCCAGAGGTACATCCAGAGTCTAAAAATCAGGAAGAAGATATTATGCATTTGAAGCAGAAGGTAGATCTTGGCTTGAACTGCTTGATTACGCAGATGTTTTTTGATAACAATGCGTTTTATTCTTTCATGGATAAACTGGAGAAGGCAGGCATTGATATTCCGGTGCATGCAGGAATCATGCCAGTGACGGCGGCAAAGCAGCTCGGTACGAGTGTGACGTTGTCTGGTTCTTCGGTTCCGGTAGAAATGAGTAATATGATTGCAAAGTACGGCGAGAATCCAGGGGATATGAAGAAAGCCGGCATTGAATATGCCGTGAATCAGATTCTGGATCTCAAGAAACACGGCGTTGCCGGCGTACATATTTATTCGATGAATAAAGCAGATGTGACAAAACAGATTTATGAAGCCAGCTTTTAAACTGGCTTCAATACATCTTTTCGTTTATTTTTCTTGTGTTCATACAGCGATTCATCTGCCTGATGCAGGACATCCTCGATGTTCAGGGTTGGGTTACAGATGAAGGTAGAAACACCTAAACTAATATCGACATAATACGGCTTTCCGTTCGTCTCATTGAGATGTTCGGAGAGCGTTTTTATTTTATTACACAAATGATCTGGCGTATGTGGATCATCTAAGAAGCAGAACGCTACAAACTCGTCGCCGCCGATACGTCCGATAACGTCGTCTGTCTCAAAACTCTGTTGCAGGATCTGGGCGATACTCTTGATCGCATAATCGCCATTCTTGTGCCCGAAGCGGTCATTGACCTGCTTTAGATTATCCATATCCGCGAATAGCAGCATGGCAGGTTTCCCTTCGTTGTAGGAAGAGTTGACAAGATGCTGTACACTGTCTAAGAATCCGCGACGGTTGTTGATTCCAGTCAGTCCATCTGTGATCGACAGCTTGTTTAACAGCTTGTTTTTCTCGCTCAGTTCGGATGCAGAGCTGGCGAGCTTGCTCTGTGTGAGAAGCTGCTGTTTCATAAGAGAAATAAAGTTCAATGAAGTAGCAAGCTGCAAACTGTTTGGATAGATATTCTGGAAGTGCTCAATGCCAATCTCGCCAACAAACAATCCGTATTGGATATTGTTTGTAAACAGTGGTGTAATCACGAGCGTGCGCCGACGGTCATAGGATGTGTACTGGTTGAAGAATACCTTATCCGAAGAGATTAACCGGTCGTCACCGCTTAAATATACGGTTTTTCCATTGTTGTTGCATGCCTGCAGATAAAGGTTCTTTGGAATCTTCCATGAACCGTCAGACATCAGCATGACTGGTTCCTCATAGATATACATATAGGAGCTTATGAAGTGTGCATCCTGTAATTTATCCATGATGAGACGGAAGCAGGATTCCTCGTCATCGCTGTAACTCAGTGTATCTCTTGTAATGTACATCGAGGACCACACGGCCTTTTTGTGATCGTGTATTGTGTTATATAAGGTGCTGGATGATTTTGCCAGCATATCGGAATAAAGCCGGTTAAATAACCGCATAATCTTGCACCGGTTGTTGTCATCCACGAGAGAGCAGAGTAACTGGTTTAACTCACGAACTGCATGGGTGAGCTTGTCATTGCTGAAATACAGGCCGACAAAGTCGGTGTCGATCAAAGCCAGCAGGCTGCCGGAAATCGCCGCAGCATCAAATGCCATGGAACCGTCAGCGGCCGGTTTTAAGATCAGCTCCAGCGGCTCTGAGAATCGGTCAATTAGTTCCTCGTAGTAGAAGTTATCCTTGTAATCGCCGAACAGATAATTTAAGACATAATTTTTTGCCTTATTCAGATCGTTCGCCGCAAAAACTGAGGTCAGTTCTTTTGCTTTGTTTAACTTATAATTGCCGCAGCCACAGGAAGAACGCACGATCAGGCTGGAACTTAGAATACTTGTACTCGTGCTTCCGTGGTCGAGTAAATTCAATACTTCATATACGGCATGGTAGCCCATGTCGATAATATGGTTATGGACGGTTGTAAGTGGTGGATCTAAGACAAGTGCTGCCGGTGCATCATCGTAACCGGTCACAAGGATGTCCTTGCCGATTTCCAGACCTCTTGCCTTGATGGCATTGTAACCGCCAATCGCCATCGAATCGTTCGCGAAGACGATCGCTTCCAGATCCGGGTTTGCGTCCAGCAGATTGTTTACGATATCCTCGGTAAATTCAGAGAAATTTCCATATACAATCCGGTCTTCTTCTACAGGAATGTTGTGATCCATCAGAACCTGACAGTAGGTATCCAGACGTTCTTTTGCGTCCGCATTTTCCCTTCTTCCGCTGACAAAACCGATTTTTGTCTTATGGTGTTCGGTGAGCAGATGCTCGATTGCCTGCCGCATGCCGGTACGACCTTCCGTATACAGATACGGATAGCCTGGAACTTCAATCTCAATCGTGAGGATTGGGATGTTGAAATTCTTCAAAAATGCGATCATATCATTTTCAGACAGGAAGCTTCCAATCGAGCCGATCGAAACGATCAGGGCATCCAGCGTATGTTTGGATGCATAATAAAAAATAGAATTATACTGGTAATCAAACCGTGCATTTTTTGGATCGTTATACGATGCGTTCATGTACATGCCCGGAAAGACGATCAGATTGACGTCGAGTTCCTTTGCTGCATAATCGACACCTTTACAAACCTCGTAAGCGTAGTCGTTATCCAGATGACAAGTGAAAAAACCAATGTTCAGCCGTTTGTTGCTTTTCTTCAAAATTATTACACCCCCGAAAGTCTTTATCACGGCACAGACCCTGTGCACAAAGACCTGAAAATAAAATAGTAACACTCATATATAAAAGTAGCATATATACGCCGAAAATTCAACAAAATCCGATATAAAAAATACACATTTTCAAGGTTTACAAACTGTTCTATATCGACTATAATTATCGAGTATGAAAAGAAGACAGGGTTCGCCCAAAACAGGAGGATAAGATTATGGATTACAAAAAAGCTGGCGTTGATATCGAGGCAGGTTACAAGTCTGTGGAACTGATGAAAGAGCATATCAAGAAGACGATGCGCCCAGAAGTATTGACCAACATTGGTGGATTTTCCGGAGCATTTTCGTTAAGCACGATCAAGGATATGGAAGAGCCTGTTTTGTTATCCGGAACAGACGGCTGTGGAACGAAAGTGAAGCTTGCAATGGTGATGGATAAGCATGACACGATCGGTATTGATGCGGTAGCAATGTGTGTCAATGATATTGCCTGTGCAGGTGGAGAGCCATTGTTCTTCCTTGACTATATTGCATGTGGAAAGAATTATCCGGAGAAGATCGCAACGATCGTCAGCGGTGTCGCAGAGGGCTGCGTACAGTCAGATGCTGCTTTGATCGGTGGTGAGACAGCCGAGCATCCGGGACTGATGCAGGAAGATGAGTATGATCTTGCAGGATTTGCAGTCGGTGTCTGCGATAAGAAGGATATGATCACAGGACAGAATATTAAACCGGGCGATGCTTTGATCGGTATTGCATCGACAGGTGTACATAGCAATGGATTCTCCCTTGTCCGTAAAGTATTTGATATGACAAAGGAAAGCCTTTCTACATATTATGATGAGCTTGGAACAACACTTGGAGAGGCATTGCTTGCACCGACAAGAATATATGTGAAGGCACTCCGCAGCGTGAAGGAAGCAGGCGTGACGATCAAGGGCTGCAGCCATATCACAGGTGGTGGTTTCTATGAGAATATTCCACGTATGCTGCCAGACGGAATCGTTGCAAGTGTGAAGAAGGACAGCTATGAGGTACCGGCAATCTTCAAGCTTCTTGCAAAGACTGGCGATATTGAAGAGAAGATGATGTACAACACATATAATATGGGGATCGGTATGGTACTTGCTGTAGACGCTGCCGATGTAGATAAGACACTCGCTGCTCTGGAGAAGACTGACGATAAGGCATGGGTGATCGGTGAGACAAAGGCAGGAGAAAAAGGAGTCGAATTATGCTAAGAGTTGTCGTGTGCGTGTCCGGTGGTGGAACGAATCTGCAGGCAATCATTGATGCCGTGGCAGACGGTACGATCACGAATACAGAGCTGGTCGGCGTGATCAGTAACAATTATGGCGTGCGCGCATTGGAGCGTGCGGAGAAAGCAGGCATCGATGCAAAGGTTGTATCCCCGAAGGATTACGAGAACCGCGCTGCATTTAATGAGGGCTTGCTTGCTACGATTCGGGCATATAAGCCGGATCTGATCGTGCTTGCGGGATTTTTGGTTGTGATTCCGGAAGCTATGATCGAGGAATACGAGAATAAGATTATCAACATTCACCCATCCCTGATTCCATCATTCTGTGGAACCGGATATTATGGTTTGAAGGTGCATGAGGCAGCACTTGCCCGTGGCGTCAAGCTGACCGGTGCGACGGTTCATTATGTGGATAAGGGAACCGATACAGGACCGATTCTTCTGCAGAAGGCAGTGGAAGTGAAGCCGGGAGATACACCGGAGGTTCTGCAGAGACGTGTGATGGAAGAGGCGGAGTGGAAGTTACTTCCGGCAGCCATTAATATGATCGCAAATGGTGAAGCATAGGAATAGAACCGAATAAAGGAGGAAATCATGAAAGTACTTATCGTAGGTGGCGGTGGCAGAGAGCATGCCATTGCATGGAAGTGTAGTCAGAGTAAACGTGTGACAGAGCTTTATGCAGCTCCTGGAAATGCAGGTATTGCACAGCTTGCAACCTGTGTAGATATATCGGTAATGGATGCAGAGAAACTGGTTGCATTCGCAAAGGAAAAGGAAATTGATCTTGCAATCGTCGGACCGGATGATCCGCTTGTCGCTGGTGTTGCAGATGCTTTTATGGATGCAGGCATCCGTGTATTTGGACCAAGAGCCAATGCAGCAATCATTGAGGGATCAAAGGCGTTTTCCAAGGATTTGATGAAGAAATATGGAATCCCATCTGCAGCATATGAGACATTTGACAATGCAGATGCGGCACTTGCATATCTGGAGACAGCCAAAATGCCAATCGTATTGAAAGCAGATGGACTGGCACTTGGCAAGGGGGTATTGATCTGCAACACTCTCGAAGAGGCAAAAGATGGCGTCAAGACATTGATGCTCGACAAGCAGTTTGGTTCTGCCGGAGATAAGATCGTTATTGAAGAGTTCATGACAGGACGTGAAGTATCCGTACTCTGCTTCTGTGATGGAACCCATATCAAGCCGATGGCGTCTGCACAGGATCACAAGCGTGCAAAGGACGGCGATCAGGGACTCAACACCGGTGGTATGGGAACATTCTCACCAAGCCCGTTTTATACAGATGATGTAGACAAATTCTGCAAGGAGCATGTCTACCAGAAGACGATGGATGCGATGAAGGCAGAGGGCAGAGACTTCACAGGAATCTTATTCTGTGGACTGATGCTGACACCGGATGGACCGCGTGTACTGGAGTACAATGCGAGATTTGGTGATCCGGAGGCACAGGTCGTACTTCCACGTATGAAGAACGATATCATTGATGTGATGGAAGCCTGTATCGATGGCAAGCTCGATGAGGTAGAGTTGGAGTTTGATGAGCAGGCAGCAGTCTGCGTTGTTCTCGCATCAGACGGATATCCGGAGCATTATGACAAGGGATTTGTGATTGACGGTCTGGATACATTTAAGGATAAAGAAGGATACTATGTATTCCATGCAGGAACTAAACAGACAGATAAAGGAATTGTAACAAATGGTGGCCGTGTATTAGGTGTGACAGCGAAGGGAAAGACATTGGTAGAGGCACGTGCGAACGCATATAAAGCAACAGAATGGATTCAGTTTGACAACAAATATATGCGACATGATATTGGTAAGGCCATCGATGAACAGTAATTAGGAAGAAGGAATTTTATGTTCATTGAACTTGATTTTAACAGCAACGAGGCAATTTATATGCAGTTGCGGAATCAGATCATACTGGGAATTGCACAGGATAAAATCAAGAATGGTGAGTCGTTGCCGTCTGTTCGGCAATTGGCGGAAGATATCGGTGTGAATATGCACACAGTAAACAAAGCATATGCATTACTTCGAAATGACGGATATCTGAAGCTTGACCGTAGAAAAGGAGCTGTTGTCTGCGTGACGGTAGAGTCGCGCAAGGAACAGCTCGAAAAGGTCAATCTGGATATGCAGATGCTGGTTGCGGAGGCAATATGCAAAGATATCAGTCTTGCTGAAATGCACCAGATTATAACGGATATGTATAAAGAATTTGGCGACATTGCAAACGGAGGTAACAAGGAAACATGAGACTGGAATATACAGAGCAAGCGCAGGAGGTGCTTGCTGTGATGGAGGAGACTGCCCATCAGATGAAGTTCAGCTATATCGGTACGGAGCATCTGCTCTATGGTATGCTAAGCTGTCCGTGGGTGACTGCGTGGAAGATTCTCGCGGAGAATGGGGCAGACGAATCCTTTGTTTTAAAATATCTGGAACAAAACAGTGGAACGAAGAAGATAAAGACACTTGTATATTCAGATAAGCTGAATACACTTTTGGAACAGGCGGAAAAAGAAGCGGACAGGCTGCGTAACGAGAAGATCGGCACGGAGCATATTTTGCTTGCTATTTTAAAATCCGAAGATACACTTGCCATCAAGCTTTTAAACTCGATGGCAGTCAATTTAAAGAAAACCTTTGTGGACACATTAGTGGCACTTGGTATGGATATGACACAGGCAAAACGGGAGCTTGGCGCGTTAAGCAATCCAAAGAATAAGAAGAAATCCTCATTTCCGACTTTGGAGCAATACAGCCGCGATCTGACGGAAGCAGCACGGGAAGACCGGTTAGATCCTGTTGTTGGCAGAAATGCAGAAGTGGAACGCGTGATGCAGATTCTGTGTCGCCGTATGAAGAACAATCCATGTCTGGTCGGAGAACCGGGTGTTGGTAAGACCGCAGTTGTAGAGGGGCTGGCACAGATGATCGCATCTGGCACAGTACCGGAGATTCTCGCAGACAAGCGTATTTTGAGTCTGGATTTGTCTGGTATGGTGGCAGGTTCGAAATATCGTGGAGAGTTTGAGGAGCGTATCAAACGTGTGATCGCGGAAGTGCGTGCTGCCGGAAATGTAATTTTATTTGTGGATGAACTGCATACGCTGATTGGCGCAGGTGGTGCCGAGGGCGCGATGGATGCGTCTAATATCCTGAAGCCGGCATTGTCCCGTGGCGAAGTGCAGATGATTGGTGCGACGACACGGACAGAATACCGGAAGTATATCGAGAAAGATGCAGCGCTAGAACGGCGGTTCCAGCCAGTTTATGTGGAGGAACCGACGCGTGAGGAGACGATTGCCATCTTGCAGGGCTTGCGTAGCAAGTACGAGGAACATCATGGTGTAACCATTTCCGATGATGCGTTAGAGGCGGCAACGGATTATGCAATCCGTTATATCAATGACCGGTTCCTGCCAGATAAGGCAATTGATCTGATCGATGAGGCAGCTTCGAGAAAGAAACTCGGCATTTTTGCAGGAAATAAGACGGCGAAGAAGGCAGAAGAGACACGCCATAATCTGGAAGAGGCGCTGGAGGCGGCGCTTGCAGAGGACGATATCGAAGCGGCACAGGCATTGAAGAAGGATCTGGATAAGACAGATAAGAAAATCGAAAAGACCAAACATAACATGCGCGAAAAAGAGCAGGAACAGATGCTTGTGACAGAAGAGGATGTCGCAGATGTTGTTTCTGTATGGACAAAAATCCCGGTCAGCAAGATTACTCAGACGGAGTCTCAGCGGTTGTTGAAGCTGGAAGAGATTCTGCATAAGCGTGTGGTGGGACAGAATGAGGCAGTGGAAACTGTGGCAAAGGCAATCCGCCGTGGCAGAGTTGGCTTGAAAGATCCGAAGCGTCCGATTGGATCATTTTTGTTCCTTGGTCCAACTGGTGTTGGTAAGACAGAATTGTCTAAGGCACTTGCGGAAGCGATGTTTGGCAATGAAAATGCGATTATCCGTGTGGATATGTCTGAATATATGGAGAAACACAGCGTATCGAAGATGATAGGTTCGCCTCCGGGCTATGTCGGTTTTGAAGAGGGTGGACAGCTTTCCGAACAGGTACGAAAGAATCCATATTCTGTAATTTTGTTTGACGAGATTGAGAAGGCACATCCAGATGTGTTTAATGTGCTGTTGCAGGTACTCGATGATGGACGTATCACAGATTCACAGGGAAGAACAGTGGATTTCAAGAATACGATCATTATTATGACAAGTAATGCCGGTGCACAGCGTATCGTTGATCCGAAGAAATTGGGATTTTCTAACGTAGAAAATGCAGAGTCCGAGCATAAAGATATGAAGAATAATGTCATGGAAGAGGTTAAGCGGATGTTCAAACCAGAATTTCTGAACCGTATTGATGACATTATTGTATTCCGTGCACTCTCGAAAGAGGATGTCAAGGGAATTGCTGCGCTCATGCTGAAGGAACTGAAGAACCGTCTGGCAAAACAGATGGATATTACACTTACCTACGGCGACACAGTGAAGAACTTCATTTTCGAAAAAGGTTACGACAAGAAATATGGAGCAAGACCACTGAAACGGGCAATTCAAAATAATATAGAAGATTCTCTGGCGGAGGAAATTCTGTCCGGAAAGATTCAGGCATCCGACAAGGTAAGCATGACCGTGGTGGATGGCAAAGTTGTGTTCACAAAAAAATAATAATTTTGTACAAATTTCACGTAAGATTTTGTAGAAATTTATGTGAAATTGTTGTATAATGAAAAAGAATTGAGCAAGAACGAATTCGAGATACGAAATTATAAAAAACAATACGGAGGAACAGAATATGGCAGTGATTGATGAACTGATCCGCGAAGAAGAGACAGGAGCCTTGAGCTTTGGTAATTTTGCACTGGCAACAAAGACAAAGAAGGATGGCTTCCAGTATCAGGGCGATAGCTATAAGATTAAAACTTTCCGTGAGATTACGAAGCTGGAAAGAAATGGAATGTTTGTATATGAATCCGTACCTGGTACGGTTGTACATGACTTCCGCGCGACAGATAAGGCAGTGAATTTTGTGGTAGAAGGCGAAGAAGATTCCCAGATCACGCTGGAGTTAGAGGCTGAGAAGGAATACAAGATTCATATTGACAAGGTATATGTTGGAAAGATGAAGACAAACCTTGGTGGCAAGCTGAATTTGAGTGTAGAACTGGAACCAGCTAAGATGGTAGATATTCTTGTAGAGAAAATCTAATTCGATGAAATGACAGGGCTGTCGCACCGGGCATGATATGTTATGTCTGGTATGACAGCTCTTTTGTTGTATAAGGAGAAATCAATGGCAGCAAAGGAAAAACAGATATTTTTTTGTAAAGAATGTGGATATGAGTCTGCAAAATGGCAGGGACAGTGTCCAGGATGCCGTGCGTGGAATACATTTGTAGAAGAAAAGGTGAAAGTTGGCGTCAAAGGAGCGGTGAAGCAACCGAAGGATGCAGTCAGTCCTATGGGTATTTTGCAGGTGACAACGGCGGAGGAAAGCCGCGTGCAGATCGGTATGCGGGAATTAGACCGCGTGCTGGGAGGAGGGATTGTTAAAGGTTCTCTGGTACTTGTCGGTGGTGATCCCGGAATCGGGAAATCAACCATCCTCTTACAGATGTGTCGGAATCTGGTGCATCAGAATGTGAACGTACTCTATGTCTCTGGTGAGGAATCATTGTCCCAGATCAAGATGCGTGCAGAACGGATTGGCGTATTTGAGAAGGATATGCTTCTTTTGTGCGACAATGATATGGATAATATTGAACGGGTAATTACCAAAAGCAATGCAAGCGTGGTGATCATTGATTCTATACAGACCATGGTGGTAGAAGAAGTTGGCACTGCGCCGGGTACGGTGACACAGGTGCGCGAAGTGACGGCAAGACTGATGCAGGCAGCTAAGCAGTATGGAATTGCGATCTTTATTGTCGGACATGTCACAAAAGAAGGAAATGTGGCAGGTCCACGTACACTGGAACACATGGTAGATTCCGTCTTGTATTTTGAAGGTGACCGGAATCATGGGTTCCGTATTTTGCGTGGCGTGAAAAACCGATTTGGCTCTACGAATGAGATTGGCGTATTTACCATGACAGAAAAAGGATTGGAGGAAGTTGATAATCCTTCACAGGCCCTCCTAAATGGACGCCCGCAAAATGTATCCGGCTCTGTTGTTGTATCTTCCTTAGAAGGAACACGTCCAATTCTGGTAGAATTGCAGGCACTTGTCTGTCAGACGAATTTTAATATGCCGCGGCGTACATCGGTAGGAATTGATTATAACCGCGTGAATCTGATCTTGGCGGTCATGGAAAAACGTGTCGGCATGAACCTGTGGGGGTACGATGCATATGTCAATATTGCTGGTGGTATGAAAGTAAATGATACTGCTGTTGATTTAGGCGTCGCGTTTGCGATAGCCTCCAGCATGAATAATAAAGTTGTGCCAAGTGATACGATGATCATTGGAGAGATTGGACTCGCCGGGGAAATCCGTGGTGTCACAAATGTCCTGCAGCGAGTGAAAGAAGCCGACAAGATGGGATTTGCAACCTGTATTATCCCGAAGTCAAATTACGATAAGGCGATGGATAAACTCAATGTAAAAATCCTATGTGTATCGACGCTGGTAGAGGCTCTTTCTCTGCTTTGATGGGGGCTTTGAAAAAGGCGCTTGGAAGCAACTAGAAAAAATTCAAAAAAATTCAAATTAGCTGTTGACATTCTAAAAATGAAGTGATATTATAAGCAAGCTGTCGCTGATACGACAGCAAAAAACACCATTCGATATCACGTTTTGAAAATCAAAAAGTTGAAAAAACTTCTTGACAAAGGCAAAACAAAGTGATATTATAAGGAAGCTGTCGCTGAGGACAGCAAACAACGAACCTTTGACAAATTAATAACATGTTAACCCTGAAAATTTCTTTAAG
>CAVKUW010000125.1:0-2029 GCA_963659815.1 Butyricicoccaceae bacterium | reverse complement strand
TTGCAACCGAGATGGTGATATTAGAGCTTTTGCTGCATGGCGGAGAAAAACAGGAGGGATGATATATATAAGTGAATGTTAAACAAGTATGGTTGCATATATAGAAATCGGCAGGCATATAAAATGGGGAGGAAAATACAAGATGAAGAAAGTGTTTAAGAAAATCATTGGAATCCTGATCGTGTGCGGATTGATTTTGTCAGGATTGCCAAGCCAGACAGTATATGCTGCGGACACCGGAGTGTCGTTTGTCCTTGGAACGAATGGCGGAAGCTACAGCCACATCCAGACCTACGGAGATACCGCCGGAAAAGTGACTTACACGGGCGGGTATCCGACGCTGGTGCTTGGTACGCGGGGGCAGGCGAGGCGGCTGGAGGAGATCGCAGTAAAGCTTCAGAATAACACGGGGTATTCCGGCGGCATCACTTATCAGGCATACCGCCAGACGTATGAGTGGACGGACTGGGTAAGTGACGGACAGCGGGCAGGAACCCACGGGCAGGCGAAGCGGCTGGAGGGAATCCGGATCAAGCTGACTGGGGAGCTTGCCAAGCACTACGATGTGAGATACCGGGTGCATATCCAGACCTACGGCGATCAGCAGGGATGGGTGTATAACGGCGCGTATGCCGGAACGAGAAATCTCAGTAAGAGACTGGAGGAGCTGCAGGTGCAGATCGTGCCAAAGGAATCGAAGAATGCAAGCCCGAAGGAAGAGTCGGTATCCTACCGGGTACACAGACAGACCTACGGATGGGAGCCACTGGATGTGTCAGACGGCACGGTAAGCGGAACAACCGGGCAGGCAAAACGCCTTGAGGGTATCCAGATTTCAGTGTCGGGTAAGTATTCGGGATCGGTAAAGTATCAGACGCAGGTGCAGACCTACGGCTGGAACGGCTGGAAGAGCGACGGGGCAACTGCGGGTACGACCGGGCAGGCAAAACGCCTTGAGGCGATTCAGATCTATCTTACCGGAGAGGTGGCGAATTACTACGATATTTATTACCGCGTTCATGCACAGAGCTATGGCTGGATGAACTGGGCGGCGAACGGGCAGAAAGCCGGAACGACCGGGCTTGCAAAACGTCTGGAGGCGATCCAGATCGTGCTTGTGAAAAAGACGGACAAGGCACCGGGAGCGACGCATAACGGCCTGACTTCGGCAACCTCGGCTTGCTATGTGTCCCTGCGGGCGGAGAACAACAAGGTTCTGACGGCGCTTGGAAACCACAGTGGCGGAAGCGGTACGGGGGATACGGTCAAGGGTGATACTGGCAAGGATAACGGTAACACGGGCGGCACGACGGACATCCCGGCGCCTCTGGCGTGCGATCACGATTTTTCGGTCGTGACGCTGGCGGGGTATAAGTGTTCCAAGTGCGGCGAGCAGAAGGTCTATTATCACGACTGGGAAGTATTATACGACGGTTTAAAAGACAAGGGCACGGGGGACTTCTACGCCTGCAGCCATTCTTCTTGGGAAGTGACGTCCCTTGGGTTTAGATGCAAGTCCTGCGGCGGGGAGATTAAATGCTCCGGGCATAACTGGGTAGGACAGGAGCCGAGTGAATTTACCGGGGTTAAGCATACGTTCTGTAAGAGCTGCGGAAAAGATATGACGTTGGAAGGCTCTTCTTATGACGGTTCTAAACATGTTTGCGACAATCCGCCATCAATAGGTAAGCGTTCTATGGGCGAATACCGCACCTCGGCGTGGGTTTGCAGTGGGGGATGCGGGGTAGATATTCGGCATAATTCCGAGAATAACACCTATTCTTACGTGACCGATTTGCCAGATCGGAAGGGCGAGACGTGGATTGTAAAACTCGGAACACCGTCTCAAACGGTTCTTAATTCGTTGAAATACGAAACGATCTGGGAGTAGAAGATGCTCAGATGGGACAAAAGAGGGGTGGTAGTAAAAATTATTTGACATATACAGACTTATACACTATAATAAAAACGTAAATACACTTATTACTACAATCTCCTTATAGCCGTCTCTGCTCGAATAGAGTAGGGA